>CBDUXC010000250.1:0-3865 GCA_965371065.1 uncultured bacterium | reverse complement strand
CAAACCGACCGTGCCGAGGGCGAACCCGGCGCCGCTGAAGCTCTTAGTCACGGCGAGCCCGGCGTAATTAATCCCGTCCACTTCCGAGAACGGGCGGTAATACATAAATTGTACCTGCGTACCCGGGACCTGGTCCGCTCCGCCGGGATTGTAGAATATCGTCCAAGCATCGTCGGCGACCGAAACGAAAGCGCCCTCGAGGGCGGTCGCCCTGGCACCTGCGCCCATGTCCGCGAACGCGCCGGCGTCGCCGCCGGTCCGCGCGGCCCAAACGGACGCTGTCGATAAAATCGAAAACGTTAATAAGGTTAATATAGATATAACGTTCTTCATCGGTTTCCCCTAACGCCGCAAGCGACGGTTTCCACTATATTAGCCCCAAAGCCTCTGCAAGTTTACCCGTGATACGTACCGGTTTACCCTTGTCGTCAACCGCCACATGGACGGTACCGCCTTCGGCTAGGAGTTCACCATCGCACGAAACCTCGTATGAAAACGCCACCTTCGTACGTCCGACTTCCTCCAGAGTGGTCTTAACGGTAATCAAATCGTCGAAACGGGCCGGTTTTCGATACCGGCAGGTCGCCTCGGCCACGACCAGCATTAGCCCTTCTTCTTCCACGTCCCTGTAAGAGCTTCCGGCGGCTCGCAGCAACTCCACCCTGCCAACTTCGAAGTACGTGAAATACTCGCCGTTGTACACAATGCCCATCTGGTCGGTTTCGGCGTAGCGAACCCGAATATCCACAGAATGGGAACGGACCGCCGGTTTAGGGCGCTTCGAGCGGCCGCCCGTCGCCAAATCGTCCTCCTTTGACATTTCCGCCCTCGACATATTCGCCCATCGCCAGAAACTTTTCGCGACGCCCGCGGATCAGCTCGTCCGGCGAAACGTCCAGTATTTCGCGCAGGTGCCGTTCCACAGCGTCGCCGACCGACTTCGCGGCTTCGTCGTAATCGCGGTGCGCGCCGAACTCGGGCTCGGGTACTATCTCGTCGGCGATTTTCAGAGCGAAAAGCTCGTCGGGCGTTACGCGCAAAGCGGCCGCCGCCCTCGGGGCTTCCGCCCGGTCGCGCCATAGTATAGCCGCGCAGCCCTCCGGCGAAATCACCGAATAATAAGCGTACTCCTGGATAAGGAGCTTGTTGCCGACGCCGATCCCGAACGCGCCGCCCGAACCGCCCTCGCCAATAACGACAGCGATAAACGGGACCCTCAAGCGGAACATCTCTTCTACATTTCGTGCGATAGCTTCCGCCTGGCCGCGCTCCTCCGCGCCGATTCCGGGATACGCGCCGGCGGTGTCGAGAAACGATATTATCGGCAGCCCGAATCGGTCAGCCAGCTTCATAATCCGCAGGGCTTTACGATAACCTTCCGGGTGAGGCGAACCGTAGTTATGCTTCACCTTCTCCTCGACCGTTCGGCCCTTCTGGTGGCCTATTACGGCGACGGGAACCCCTCGGAACTCGCCGAAACCGCATACTATCGCCTGGTCGTCGGCGTAAGCCCGGTCGCCGTGAACCTCCACCCAACCGTCTATAAGTCTATTTACGTAATCGAGCGTGTGCGGCCTTTCCGGATGCCTCGCGAGCTGGATTCGCTGCCACGGGTCGAGCGACGCGAATATTTCCCGCCTGAGCTCCTTCGCTCTTTTCTCCAGCGCTTTTATCTCGTCGCCGATACCGGCTTCGGAACCGTCGCCGAGAGACGTAAGCTCGGCGATTTTCTCCTCGATTTCGACAACCGGTTTCTCGAATTCCAGAACGTACGCCATAAGCCGATCAACCCTGTGACCCTACAAGAACCACCTATAAGTAATATAGAACATTCGGTTGTTTTTCCCCTCGTCGCCCAGCCGCGTCTCCTGATTATCGAGAAGGTTCGTAAAGTAAAAGTCCAGGTCGAAGTCGTCGGAAACGCTCCAGCGGGCGCCGGCGCTCAGGAAACCCCGCCCCTCGCCCAGGGCGTTGTCGTTATCGTCGTTGAACCCCATGTCGTAAGTAAGCATCGCCATAAAGCGCGGGCCCAGAGACTTTTCTATGCCCATAAAGAAGTCCAACGAATCGTCGTCTTTTCTTTCACGGACGCTGTAGTTGCCGCCGAAGTGAAAACCCAACGCGCCGAAGAGCCCGTACTCTTGAGACGCCGCGACGTAGAACCCTTTCGCCTTAATCACGTATCGGTTGTAATCGATTATTTTACTCACTCCCGTGTCCCGAGTCTCGTTCTTGGATTGATAAGGGTTAACACCGTCCAGATACCGCCCCTGGCCCATATCGTCGTAACCGACAGACAACGCCGGTAGAACAGGTCCGCCGTTCGTTATCCGGAACTTTATCTGGAACGCCGGATAAGGGTTGAAGTCGGGCTTACCGTAGCCCAGGACGTCGGTCCCACCGTAGGCTACGCCCAGCAAAACGTAATCAAGGATTGCGATTTCGCCCCTGACCACCCACGGCGTAAAACCGGTGGAAATCGCGACTTCGCCCTTCGGCCTGGTCCATGCCGTCGGTTCTTTGATAACGTACGTACCGCCCTCGGGAATGAAGTCCTCCTGGGCGGAAACGGCAGTCGGGCCGTATATAAACAAAAACGTTGTAACGGTTACTATTACAACGCGAACTCTCTGCGAACTGGCGATATGTCCCATCGTTCCCCCGCTTCTGCAATTTTTCCGTAGTATATTTACACCCCGTTACGTAGTCAAGGGAAATCAACCGGCGTAAAAACCGATACGCTATAAATTAACCCTCGCTAACCTGATGCGAAGCGTATGCCTACCCTTCTTCCGTCTCCTCGGCCGGCGGTTTAACCGTAATACGTACAACCGACACTCGACGTTCGTCGCTTTCGAGGACTTTTATCTCCATGTTTTCGTATTCGAGCACATCGCCCTCGGCCGGTACTTGCCCCTCCTGAGCGATAATAAACCCGCCCAGGGTTTCGAAATCCTCGTCGGGGATTTCTATGCCCAACTCATCGGATAACTCCTCAAGGTCCATCTTCGCGTTCACCCTGTAGCTTCCGTCGGTGAGCTTTTCGAAGGTGAACTCCTCGGCGTCATACTCGTCGCTTATCTCGCCTACGATTTCTTCGATTACGTCCTCTAGAGTAATTAGCCCGGCGGTCCCGCCGTACTCGTCGACGACTATCGCCATTTGCGTCTTATGTTCCTGAAGTTCGGTCAGTATCTCGTTTACTTTTTTCGAATCGGGGACATAGTACGGTTTCCGCAGTAGCGAAACTACGTCGGCCCCGGTCCCTTCGACGACGAAGAGGTCCTTCGCGTGAAGAATCCCGATTACGTCGTCGACGTTCTCGCAGTAAACGGGCAAACGCGAATAACCGTGCTTTACGACGAGAGCTTTAATCTCATTTACCGTCGCTGTTTCAGGGACTGCGACGATGTCGACCCGCGGCACCATTACTTCCCTGGCTCGGGTAGCGCGGATGCTGATGATCGCCTCGATCATCTCCTTCTCTTCTTCTTCCAACTCGGCGCCCGTTTCGGTCGTGTACAGCTCAAAGAACTCGGCGTCAGGCGCAACGGCTTCGGCGCGCCGCCCGGCCCGCAATAATAACCCCACCGGGGCGGTTATTTTTCCGTACGCCGAGGCGAACGGCGCGATTATATACCCCAAAAGCTTTACGACGGGTGCGGTGAAAGCTCCCAAAAAGTAAGCGGCCGACCGGGGAAGCAGCATCCTGGCGCCGCCGCGAAGCCCGAAAGCGACCGCAGCAAAAATAACGAAGCTTACGACCTCCGGCACCGCGGGCGCAAGCTGTCCTAACGTCCTACGGAATCCGGCGGCGGCAAACAAGATTAACACCACCTCAATTAAAAAAAGGCCGCTAAACACC
>CBDUXC010000249.1:0-3872 GCA_965371065.1 uncultured bacterium | reverse complement strand
ACGGGCGTCGCCGACGCGGTGCTGTCGCTCGGCGCGGTCCCCCATTTATGCGACGTTTCCCCGCGTACACTGTCGTTACGTCCGGCCGGTTTAAGGCGGATACTCGCGAAGAAGAAGACGCGGGCCGTTGTGGATTCGCCGCTGCTGGGGACGGTTCCGCAGATGGAGGAAGCCGCAGACGTATGCAACGTAACAGACGTCCCCCTCGTAGTCGACGTTGCTCAATCGGTCGGTTGCAGGCGACTGGATAGGACTTTGGCGGCTTACGGGGAGATGGCCGTTATATCGACTAACGTAGACAAGCCGTTCACCACCGGGAGGGGCGGCGCCCTTTTGGTGATGGACCGGAACTTGACCCGGGCCGTTGACGCGCATTACCTGCCTTGCGAGACGCAAAGGTCCCGGGAAGAGGTAAAAGTCCTAAAGGGCCTTGCGATTTCGGACCGGCTGTTTTCGAGGGAAAATTATGAACCGTTTACGTCTATCGACCTGGGATTCGCGTACGCCGCGGCCGAAGGGGACGCTTACGACTTAACGGACTTACTTCTCGGCGCGGCGGGCGACAGAGCGGCTTTAAAAGCGAAGACTTCCGCTGGCAAATTAATGCCCGTAGAATCTTTAAGCTTTTGGGGTCGGTTAAAACGGAGGTTTAACCCGAGTTCGGCGGTGCCCGACGTGGGTTCGTCGGAAAAGTTGGGGCCGCTACTTTCTTCGGTCGGCGGATTGCACGTTGAACGTCTCGACGAAGAGGGCGAACGCCGCAGACGGTTGGCCGAGATTATCGATCGCGAATTAACCGGTTTTCCCGCGGTCGAAGCCGCTTATTGGAAACTCGACGAGGATGATTTGGCCTGGCCGCTCCGATACCCCGTACTGTTGAACGATTACAGGGAGAAGGTAAACATCGTAACAAGGTGCTCGCGGGCGGGGTATGAGGTGGGTAGTTTCGTATATCCGCGGCCTTTGTCCGGTCAGTTCCCGTACTTTAAGCTTTCGAGGTACGCGGGGCGGTATCTGAGAGGGGCTTGGCGGACCGCGGCCGGAATGGTAAACTTACCGCTCCATCCCGAGATAACGCCCGACGGTGCGGAGAAGGTCGCGCGGGCGATAAAGAGGTAAGTTGGCGGGGAGAGTCTCGACAATAATAGCAACGCTCGGACGCGCCGAGGAGCTGGAGAATACGCTCAGAACGTTATGCGGTTGTACGACTGTCCCGGACGAAGTTATAGTGGTAGACGGCGACGCCAGCCAAGACGCGAAGCCGGTCGTTGAAAAGTGGGCCGACGAATATGACGGTATCAACTTCGCTTACGTGGGGACCGAACCGGGTTTGCCCGGGCAGCGTAACGCGGGGTTGGAACGCGCGACCGGTGATACCATACTGTTCCTGGACGACGACGTGGAACTCGAACCGGGTTTTTTGCCCGGGTTATTATCGGTTTACGACGACCCCGAAGTGGGCGGCGCGACGGGGTTGATTACTAACCGGGCCAAGCCGGCTTGGTGGGTCCGAGTACTTCAGCGCTTTTTCCTGCTCTCGCGGTTCGGGGAGTATTGTTGCTTCCAAAAGTCCGGGTTACCGACTTTCTTGTATAAACCCGAGGAGACTGTGGACGTCGGTATTCTTAATGGGTGTAATATGTCTTTCCGCCGTTCGGCGTTGCGCGGGTTTCGTTTCGACGACCGGATTAACTATTTCGACGACGACGACGTATCGTTAACGGTTGGGAAGAAATGGCGGCTTGTCCAGGTTCCGGACGCTCGGTTGAAGCATCTCGTCTCGCCGAAAGGCCGTCCGCGGGCGCCGGCGGCCGCGGACCGCAGTATAATTGAACAGAGGTTCCTGCACCGTAAACACCTGCCGCAGACGTCGTTGAGCGTCCCGGCTTATTATTGGTCGGGACTTGGCGCGGCGTTCGTCGCGCTCGTCAGGTTGCATCCGTTGGTATCTTTAAGAACGTTATTGGGTTTGTGGGCGGCGCTCACCGGCGCCGATAGAAGGCTTTGAGATGGATTTTTTCAAAGAGAAGAAAGTTGTACTCGTAGGCGTAGGTAAGTGGGGCCGCAACCATTTGGAGACGCTCGTCAGGTTGCTACCCGAGAGATCCCTAGGTTTGTACGAACCGGACGGTAAAGCGAAAGCCAAGGCTTTGAAGAAAGCGCCGGCGGCCCACGTGTACGATACTTATGACGCGATTTTGAACGACGATAGCGTCGCGGCCGTCGTAATAGCTACGCCGGCGAACCTGCACTTTCCCTTAGCTTTAGAAGCCGTCCGCTACGGGAAACACGTATTCGTCGAAAAGCCATTGGCTATGAAAGCGGAAGAAGGTGCTTCGCTGTTGGAAGAGGCCGATTTCAAAGGCGTTACTCTTGCGGTGGGGCATATCCTTCTGTACGACGAAGCGTATATTAAGTTAAAACAAACCGTCGAAGGGGGGCGTTTAGGCGACGTATTCTACGTATACGGCGAAAGGGCTAAGCTAGGCACCGTACGGACCGTCGAGGACGTACTTTTCAGCCTCGCGTCCCACGATATCGCGATGATTCTTGACCTGTTGGAGCGGCAACCGATAACGGTGTCTTGCGTCGGTACGTACGGTTTGAACGAAGATATTATGGACTCGGCGGTCGTGAGCATCGCGTTCGAAGACGGCGTAAGAGCGTACGTGTTCGCGTCCTGGCTTCACCCGATCGTTTCGAGGCGGATGACCGTCGTCGGGTCTAAAGCGTCGGCGGTTTGGGACGAGTCTGCGGACGAACGGCTGCGATTGTACAAGAAAGGTGTAAAGCTTTTGAAAAGCGGTCCTAAAATATTCGACCGCGGAGAAAAAAAGATTACGGTGGTTGAGAAAGATAAACTGGAGGCGGAACTCCGCGATTTTCTCGAGAGCGTAAAGTCCGGTAACAGCCCGAGATGCGACGGCCGTAGCGGGTTGGCCGTTCTCGACGTGTTGTCGGCCGCCCAGAATTCGGCGGCGGCCGACGGGGCGCCGATAATGCTTAAACCGGTACGCTTCGCGAAAGGAGAAAGGATAGGGGATTAGTAATAAGATGACCGATAGAGATCGTCATTACGCACACGAAACGGCCGTAATCGACGACGGCGTGGTAATAGGTAAGGATACCAAGATATGGCATTTCTGCCACGTGATGCCGGGCGCGGTTATCGGCGAGAGATGCGTTCTCGGCCAAAACGTCTTCGTAGCGTCCAACGTGATTATTGGCGACAACGTACATATACAGAACAACGTTAGCGTTTACGAGGGCGTTGTTCTCGAAGACGACGTATTCTGCGGCCCTTCTATGGTTTTTACCAACGTGAAGTACCCTAGAAGCGGTTTCCCGGTGTCAGAGCCCGACGGGTACGCGAAGACGCTGGTGCGCCGGGGCGCGACTCTGGGCGCGAACTGTACAATTGTCTGCGGCGTGGAAATAGGCGAGAACGCGGTCGTAGGGGCCGGCGCGGTTGTTACGAAGGACGTTCCGCCGCACGCGGTAGTTACGGGCGTGCCTGGGCGGCGGGTCGGGTTCGTATGCGCTTGCGGCGAGATGTTTGGGGATATAGAACTTGACGGCGAAGTAGTTTGCCGGGTTTGCGGAAAGCGGTATACGCGGTCCGGCGAAGGGTTGGTTAACGTATAAACTACTAACTTCAAGATATCTAGGGATAATAAACTGGGAAAGCGAAGTGGAAATGAAGAGTAAATTGTTAACATTAGGGGCTTTCGTTTTAACGGCTTTTACGGCTGCTTCTATATTGGCGGTAATTGACGTACTTTATTGCGTTTCAGCGGGCGTTTATATAACGAGATATCGGAAGAGCACAAGTAAGAACTACAGTCACCACCACATATCGCGTATTACGTAAT
>CBDUXC010000248.1:0-3879 GCA_965371065.1 uncultured bacterium | reverse complement strand
CGGCGCTGCTTCGTACAGGCTCGTCCTACAGCACGACCGGTGAGACCGTGTTGACCGTCGACGGCGTCGCCGGAAGCGCCGGCGTGTTCAGCTTCGATACGTTGGAAATAGACCCCGTCCTCGCCGAGCTGTTAATGGTCGAGTTCGAGCTGGAAGGTACGCCGGCCGCTTCGCCGGCGGGCGGGACCGACGAAATCGTATTCGACTTAGCGGCCGTCGAAGCGGAACTAACGACCGAGTTGGAACCGGCCGCCGAAGCAAGTACCGGAGGACCCGCGGCCAAAGAACCGTCGGCGGATAATGATATCGAAATTATCCGTTCAGGTAACGAAGTCGGGACCGACGCGGAACCGGCGGCTCCGCCTTCCAAGAGCGTCGTTAAACCGGAGATGTATATATATCGAGAGGTCAAGCAGTTGGAGGAAGATCCGTTCGGCGAAGATGACGAGTTTCTGGGGTGGCTGAACTCGATAAGGCTTCGAGACCTGTAGGCCGATTGGTTGGAGGTTTATGGATTTCAAGGGTTTGTTAACCGGACTATTGGAGAGGGTTGACGGGGCGATAGCCGGTTTTTTTTGCGGTATGGACGGTATCGGCGTCGAGAACGTGGTATACGCCCAGAGCATTGACGCCGCCCCGACGGAAGTTGAACTGACAACCGTGTTGAAGGCCGTGAACGACGTCGCGGCCAACTTAAAGACCGGTTCCGTGTCTCGGATTATACTCGAGACCGAAAAAATGAACATAGTCCTGGAGCAGTTTTCCGACGACTATTTCCTTTGCGTATTGATGAAACCCGACGGTAACGTCGGCCGCGGGCGTATTGAACTGAAGAAACTTTCGAAAAAACTCCGTAAGGAGCTTTAATGCCGGTTTTAGACGACGCAAAAGGGTTACTTTCGGAACTGGCCGAACTGCCGTCGGTAAAAGCGGCCATTTTAATCTCCGACGACGGTCTGCCTCTTGAAAACATCGTCGGCGACGCGACCGTGAACGCCGACGAGGTAGCGGCGTTGGCGCGGGACGGCGCGTTCCACCTCCGAAAGATGCTCAACGACCTCGGCGGCTCCCGGCTGGTCCAGGCTATTATTGAGCATACCGACGGCTCGCTCATGTTCGCGAACCTCCCGTACGACGTAACTTTAGTCGTACTAATAAAAAGGGGATCCAACAAAGGCGAAATCTGGAACGCCGTCGTATCCAGGTTCCCCCGTTTGATAAAATCCGTTTAGCGAATCGCGGGTTAGTCGTTATAAGCCGGGAGAACCGGCTTTTATTTTTGCGGGGGAACGAACAACCCCGCCGAACGTATGACCGATGAAAGAGAGTTTATACTCGACGCGGCCCTCGGGCGCTTAGCCCGTTACTTACGGATGCTCGGGTACGACGCTATATACCTGAAAGACGCGTCCGGTCCCGAAGTCCTCCGGGAAACCCTACGGACCGGCCGGACTCTGTTGACGCGGCGCCGGGACCTGGCCGAACGCTGGGACATAGAATCGTACCTGGTGAAGTCCGACCGCGTCCTGGAACAGGTTGCGGAAGTGGCAGCAGCGTTCGGCCTGGAGATGACGCACCGGGCGATGACCCGGTGCATCGAGTGCAACGTACTTCTGGAACCGGTTACGAAGGAGGACGTTATCGAGGAGCTTCCGCCGCACGTCCGCAAGACACAGAACATATTCTCGCGCTGCCCGGAATGCGGCCGGATATACTGGCCCGGGACCCACTTCGCCCGGAGCCTGGCCCGCTTGATGCGGGCGCTGGACCGGGCGGATGAGGAGTAAGGCGGGCAGCGGCGGTTTTCCAACCGCCGACCGGGTACTGGAAAGTCCCCGCTACCCGCTGTTAAAAGAGGAGGAGGAGCGTACTTTATGGCCGATACAATCGAAGAGTTCAAGCGCCGCCGCGAACACGCGAACGAGCTTATCCTCGCGACCGGCGACAAGGTTCTGACACGCTTCTTCAACCTGGACTGGAACGCGTATCAACAGGGCGCGCTCGACGCGAAGACGAAGGAACTCCTTGGTTTAATCGCGTCCTTGGTACTCCGCTGCGACGACTGCGTTACTTATCACCTGGACCGGCTCGTCGAAGAGGGTGCCACCATGCCCGAGCTGGTCGAGGCGGTGGGCGTCGGCCTGGTCGCCGGCGGGTCGATTACGATACCGCACGTCCGACGGCTCTTCGAACGGTTAGAAGAATACGCCGAAGCCGGGAAGTTCGATATGGCTATAGGAAACGGACCGGCGGAGTAGGATCCAAATGCCCGAGAGAGACGACAGGATCGACTGGTCCGAGGACCGCTGGAAGGAACTTCTGGTCGGTCCCCGGAAGGACCTGTGGCTCGACGATACGGTCGAGAAACTGGCCGCCTGGTTGGGTCTCGAGCCGGGGATGACCGCCATAGACGTTGGCTACGGCCCGGAAGCGGGCCGACGGCGGGTATACGCATTTCGCCGCCGGCGGTTGCTATAATCTACCTTTCCCGGATGAGTTCGCCGACATGGCGATGTGTTAAACCCTTCTTATGCACCTGGAAGAGCCGAAACTCGCTCTCGCCGAGATGGTAAGGGTGGTCAGGCCCAGCGGGTTGATATACTGCAAGGAACCGGACAACGTTTCGTCGACCCTCGCGCGGAGTCATAGTTCGTTGCCCGATTCAAGTATCGAGGAAAAACTGCTCGAGATAAAGGTAACGCTGATATCCCGTAAGGGCCGTATCGAACTCGGGCGGGGAGACAATGCGATCGGGCCCAGGGTCCCGACGATGATGAAGGAACTGGGACTGACGGACATAGGCATACGGATGAACGACCGGGTATTTCACCTCGAGCCGCCTTACGAAGGGCCGGAGCAGCAAAACCGCGTCGAGATGATAAGAATGTTCTTCCTTGACGACGAACACCGCGAGTACAGGTTGTCCAGGTCGAGAGAAAACTACGTCGCAGGCGGCGGAACCGCCGAAGAGCTCGATAAATTGGTGGAAATATACGACCGCATCCGGCCGATAATCGAAGAACAGCTCGAAAAGGGCGAATACTTCTCGTGCAGCGGCGGGTTCGTCTACGTGGCGAAGGGGAAGAAATAGATACTTTATCTTGCGTAATTACAGCTTCTTAAAACGTTTTAAATTTTAGCTGCTTGACCCTTCCCTATTTATAATCAATAGCCTCGGCTCCGTATATTCCTCTATGGCGTAGCGGGGCCCCTCGCGGCCGATGCCCGACTTCTTCGACCCGCCGTACGGCATATTGTCCACGCGGAACGTGGGCACGTCGCCGACGACCACGCCGCCCACCCGGATGTTCTCGTGGGCGTAGAACGCCAGTTTTATATCGCGTGTGAATACGCCCGCCTGGAGCCCGAACTCGCCGGCGTCGGCCCTGGCGACAGCGTCCTCAAAGTCGTCGTAGCGGTGCAGTACGACCAGCGGCGCGAAGACTTCCGACGAGTTTATTTTCGCGTTCTCCGGTACGTTCTCCACGACCGTCGGGCGGTATCGCGTCCCTTCGCGGGTCCCGCCGCAGAGCACTTCCGCGCCGGCGTCAACGGCTTCGGCCAGCCACGCGTCGACGCGTTCGGCATCGCCCTCGGTTATCAGCGACCCGTGGTCCGCGTCCTCGTCCAGCGGGTGCCCGAGCTTCCGACCCTCGGCGTCCGCGACAAGCTCCTCGGCGAACTCGTCGTAGACCGCGTTGTGTACATATACGCGTTGGACGGATATGCACGACTGACCCATTACGCCGAAGCCGCCGGCGGCGCACCGCTTCGCGGCGTAATCCACGTCGGCGTCCTCGTGTACGATAACGGCGGCGTTGCCGCCCAGCTCCATACATACCATCTTCTGCCCGGCCATATTTTTAAGCTTCCAGCCTA
>CBDUXC010000247.1:0-3882 GCA_965371065.1 uncultured bacterium | reverse complement strand
CTCATATTTAGATAACTTACGCCGACCTTACGGTAGGTCGGCCGTTTGGGGGAAAAGTCAAGCTTATTTAAGCAGTATCGGCCCGTCGTGTATCAAGGATATTTTGGGATAGAAAAGCTCGGCGCCGAACTCGGCAAACTTCCCGGCGGTGAACGCGTCCGCCGGGTCGTATGCCAGATAGACGGTCGTGAACCCCGCCGCTCGAGCCGCGTCAAAGAACGGCACTATATCGGAGAACGGCGTCGTCCAATCCGGGCACAAAACCGCGTACGGCACGCCGGCTCCGGCATAAACGCCTTTCATAAAACCGGCCAACTCCACCGCTTCATACGTTACGCTTTCCTTCGCGGATAACGGTACCGGCGCGCCGCCGGCCGGCGCGTAAGAATAACCCCTGGGCGATACGTAACAAGCGGGAGCTACGGCCGGGTCTTCCGGCCATCCGAGGGCGACCGGCCACGTAAGTTTACCGCCGGAAGCGTCGGCCAGCACTAAATTTACGCTCTCAAATCCGGCGCCGCGCAGCTTCACGAAGACGTAAGAGACGGCGATGAAGCGGGTGCTGTCGCCTACGTACAGGTTCGCCGAAGGATACCCTGCCGATTCGGCCAGGGCGCGGTCCGGCTCTTCGGGCCACACGCGAAGTCTTTCGTTTATCGGTTCACAATCGAACGTCCGCCCGTCGTCGAAAACGAACTTCTCGTTCGCGAGAGCGAACGCGAGCGGTTCCTCGGCGAACGGTTCGCCGGCCGACGACCGTACCATCACGACCTTGACGCCCGCGAAGTCCACGATAACGTCGCCTGTTTCGACCGGTTCGGCCGCTTCAAGCTCCTCGGCCCAAGGCGGACCGTAGAACGCCCATATTACGGCGCAGACGGCCGCCGCGAAAGCGAACGCGCCTATAGTCGTTATCAATACCGACGGGTAATTTCTGGCTTCAGCCATCTCTTCCTCCGAATTTGCTTATACTACGCGGGACCAAAATTGGATTCGGTTTCGAAAGCCGCCCGGGCGTCCTCGTCGAGCCACGCGTCGCCCGGGTACTCGGACCGGGAAACGTTATCGAAGCCGGTCGTATCGCCGCCCGTAAAACCGGCGGGAGAATAACACGATTCGCCGGCCACTTTCCATAAAAAATAGCCGCCCCCGCGGGCGGCCTCTGCACGTCCGTACTATTCGCCGATTACGATGCTTCCGCCGGGAGACAGCAGTCCACCGGGCAGATTTCGGCGCAGCTTCCGCAGTCGTTGCAGAGCTCCGGGTCGATAACGTAAATATCGCCTTCGCTTATGGCTTCTTCGGGGCACTCGGGGATGCACGCGCCGCAGGCGATACATTCGTCGGTGATAACGTAAGCCATGGAACCTCCTGAGAGCTATAAAATCTTAAACTTAAGAGTTCGCGTTTTTCCCTTTGCTTCACGAATTCCCAAGGCCGAACGGCGTCCGACCCGGGATTTCGGCGGTTAAACTAGCAAAAAAGTTTCGGCGTGTCAAGGGTTTTTATAAAAAAACACGACTGGCCGCATATCCCCGTAAATCTTTATTTATCAGCAGGTTGATGACGTAACGTTAAAAACGCCCGTCGGCGCCGGGCGTTCGCTCGTAAAAACCACCCCGCGGCGCCGAAGCGGGGCCGCGAGGTTTGCTCGTTCGTCTCGTGCGTTATTCGACTTTGACCTTCGATTTGACGATCCACGCGTCGTCGTAGCCCAGGTTAACGAGCTTGCTGCGAAGGGTTTCGGCCGCGCTCCTGGTCGCGCAGTCCCCCACCCGGACCTTGTACAGGTCGCTGATGTAATTGACGTACACGGAATACCCGACCAGCCGGTCCCGGACCTCGGCGGCGATGTTGTCGGCGTTGTCCTCGTACGAGACCGCCGACACCTGGACCCGGAACCCTTCGGCCGTACTGCCGGCGGTGTAGGTCTCTCCCCCGTCGGTGGTGTCAATCTCGCCGTAGACCTCGGTCTCGGTTTCGGAAGAAAACTCGCCGCCGCCGGCGAACTCGTCTATCTCGACGGCTATGTCCTCGTCGGCCGGGATTATCTCGCCGTAGACCTCGGAGCCCTCGACTATGTTGGAGTCGCCGTTCTCCCCGCCGTTCCCGTTGCCGTTCCGGCGTATGCAGCCGCCGGTTACGGCCATCGCGACGATTAGAATTAATATTATCTGCCAACGCAAGGCGTTACCTCCCGCGTTATACGAAAATACGCTTTATTTCCGCCAATAGGACGCGCCGGGGGCGCCGACGGTTTAATTCTACAACGCTATTATACACCAGGTTGAATATTTTCGCAAGTATTAAATACCGCCCGTTTTAACGGGCGGTGCCTAACCTGCGAAGCATCGAACCGCGACTTTAGTCGGGGTAGGATGGTTGTCCGGCGCGTTAAAACCCGCCGGTTAGAAACTAGCGACGGCCCGCAGGCTGAAGCCTGCGGTTTACGCTATGCGGGTGAAGCTCCGCCCGCTGAAGCAGGCGGTATCGTTCTAATCATTGCCCCCTTACGTACTATTCTTCTCCGCAGAAGGCCTTGAGCCTTTCGATATTACCTTCGACCATCTTTACGCTCTCGTGGATCCCCTGTTCCTTATAAATCACCAGCGCTTCGCTGAACGAATTTAGCGCCAAACGGCAGTTCTCGGCCTTATCCTCCACGGCCGCCAAAGTAACATAAACGTTCCCGAGGTTGTTCCGGGTCATCGCATAGTACATCGGGAACCGGTCCAGGGTATATACCTTCAGCGCTTCCTCGTACGCATTAATCGCTCGTCGGCAGTTCTCGGCCCTATCTTCGACTTCCGCTAAAGTCGCGTAAGCGGTCCCCAGATTGTTCTGCGCCATCCCATAGTCCATCGGGAACGGGTCTGGGGTATAGACCTTAAGCGCTTCCTCGTACGCCGCGATCGCCCGCCGGCAGTTCCCGACCCTATCTTCGACTTCGGCCAAAGTCCCATAAGCGTTCCCGAGGTTATTCTGCGTACCGGCGTACTGTATCGGAAACCGGTCCAGGGTACGGACCTTCAGCGCCTCCTCGAACGCCGCTACCGCTCGCCGGGAGTTCTCGGCCCTATCCTCCACCTCGCCCAAAGCCTGGTAAGCGGCCCCCAGGTTGTTCCGGGTCGTTGCGTATTGTATCGGGAACCGGTCCGGAGTATAGAACTTCAGCGCCTCCTCGTACGCGGCGATCGCCCGCCGGCAGTTCTCGGCCTTATTTTCGACTTCGGCCAAAGTCCCGTAAGTGGTCCCCAGGTTGTTCTGGGCCATCGCGTAGTCCGCCGGGAACCGGTCCAGGGTATAGACCTTCAGCGCCTCCTCGTACGCCGCGACCGCCCGGCGGCAGTTCTCGGCCTTATCCTCTACCTCGCCCAAAGTACCGTAAGCGTTCCCCAGATCGTTCTGGGTAACTGCGTAGTCGTCGGGCGCATCTTTGGCCGAAACAAGGTCCAGCGATTTCGAGTAAGCTGCTATCGAAAGCTTCATATAATCGGCCTTCTCGAGTACGTAACGCCCCAGGTCGTACGCCCGATTCCCGAGATTGAAAAGGGCCTCGGGGATTTCGGTAAAGGTGGTAAGCATTTTACTTAACAATACGAGTTTACTTACGCCGGTCCTACGGGTTACCACTTTCTCCAGGTACACTTCTTCGGGCCTAACCGAATCGTTTTCTAGTTCCAAGAATTCCGAACTCTCAAACGTGTCGAACATGTTCTCCCATTCAAGCCTATTCTTCGATACGCCTTTCTCGGCCGCTACTTTTTTAACCCAGTCCTCGGGGAAAAGGAAATCGCCCCTGTATATGCCCGATTCGTGCATATCCTTCAAAGAACGTAGGACCTTTTTCTCCTCTTGACTACAACTATTGAAACGATCTCG
>CBDUXC010000246.1:0-3909 GCA_965371065.1 uncultured bacterium | reverse complement strand
CCCGTACCGTCTATCGACGTCTCGAACGTTTCGGCGCCTTCAGCCGCCAGCTTTTCGCGCAGCCTGGCCGCGCGTTCCTCGTTTCGCCTTTTTATTGCCTCTATTGGATCTTCCGGTACTTCTCGGTCGGGCATAAAGGCTCCTCTATCGTCGATTCCTTACGCGAAATTTATCTTACTCGGAAAGCCCTTAATTGTCAAGGGTTTTTTAACTTTCGGGCTTCCCCTGGATAACCGTACCGCACAAAGATATATGCGTTATCCCGTTGTCTCGAATTTAGTTACGTATTCCCACCGCCAAATACTTTTTACCCGTTAGCCTGCCACTATAAATCCTCTTCGGCTCTCCAACATCCGTTAAGCACGGCTTAGCCCTCAGCGAAAATACCCTTGACAATCCTTGATAAATAGTGTAGATTACCGCCCACCGCCGAAAGGCGGGTTTACGTTTAAAGATATGGTTACTGAGAAAGAAGAAAAACAGCAAGTCATCGAGAAATACCGGCTGCACGACGGCGACACCGGTTCGCCGGAAGTCCAGATCGCGCTATATACCGACCGGATAAACTACATCACGTATCACCTGCGGCAACACCCGAAGGACCACCACAGCCGCAGGGGGCTCCTCCTGCTAGTCGGTAAAAGGCGCCGCCTTCTCGATTACCTCCGCAAGAAGGACATCGAAAGGTACAGGGACATCATCCGCAGCCTCGGTATACGCCGCTAGGCCTCGAGCGGCCGAGTACGCACGTTCGTGGAGGCCCGTAACCGCGAGCGGAACGATAAGCTACAAACTAATTTAAACGGAAGCGGCGCGGATAAACCGCGCCTTTTTTTATCGTCACCGAGCTACTAACCACGGGTAGCGGGGACTTTCTAGTCCCCTTCCGGCGGTTGGAAAACCGTAGCTAACCGGCGTTATGTACCGCCCCTAAAATCGCTTCCGCTATTTTCATGTCCAATTGCCGGGTTATCTTAACGTTCGCAGTGTCCCCCTCGACCGTAACGACCCGGCCGCCGTAATGTTCGACAAGAGCCGCATCGTCGGTGGCGTAGTAACTCTCGGCCGCCGCTCGCTCGTGAAGATCCAGTATATACCCGAGCCTGAAACCCTGAGGCGTCTGGACCGCCCGCAGAAACTCCCGGTAAAGTGTCGCTTCGACGGCCCCGTTCGCGTCAACGCGCTTTATCGTGTCGTTCACGAAAACTACGGGCACGACGCCGTCGGCGGCCGGGACCGCTTCAAGAACCCTACGCACCAGAGCCGCGTCCGCCAGCGGCCGAGCCACGTCGTGTATCAGGACCGGGCGTTCTCCGGAAACGCTATCCGCCAGGAACTTAAGTCCTGCTCGCGCCGAATCCTGTCGCTCCGCCCCTCCTTCTATTACGCTCGTTAACTTCCCTGCGGACGCGGGTTCCGCCGTTTTCTCAACCCGGTCTATAGAATCGGCTGTGGTAACTATGGCTACCCTGTCGACTTCGGGCATACCGGCGAAGAGTTCAACCGAGTACAATAAGACGGGTTTGCCCGCCAAGGACGCGAAGTTTTTTACCACGCCGTCCATCCGCGCAGATACGCCGGCGGCTAATATCAACGCGACGGCTTTACTTTCGGATATCGGGTCCAACATATAAAATTAACCGCGCCCGTACCACGGCGCGCTTACGGTTTCAGGTTCTGAACGCAAAATACGATTAGCCCCCCAGCCCTTTTACAAACTCCAGGTCGGCTCCGTCGGGGATCCTGGTGAATATCATTCGCCCGGCCGTCGTCTGGAGCACGCTCGTAACGAGTACGTCCAGTTCTTCGCCGATACGGTCCTTCCCACCTTCGACAACTATCATCGTCCCGTCTTCCAGGTAGCCGACGCCCTGACCCTTTTCTTTACCGGTCTTCACGACCTGGACCGACATAAGCTCGCCCGGCAAGACGACAGGTTTGAGCGCGTTGGACAGGTCGTTGACGTTAAGCACTTCGACGCCGTGCAGTTCGGCTATCTGGTTGAGGTTATAATCGTTCGTAACAAGGCTCCCGCCTTTATCTTTAGACAGGCGAACCAGCTTCTCGTCGACGGCCCGGACGTCATCGTAATCGGTTCCGTTGATATCCACGGTTATTAAGGGGGTTTTTTGTATTTTGTTCAACATCTCGAGTCCGCGGCGACCCCGGTTGCGTTTCAGAGGGTTATTGCTGTCCGCGATCGCCTGGAGCTCGTTTAGTACGAAACGCGGTATCACGACTACGCCTTCCAGAAAACCCGTCTCAAGAAGGTCGGCGATGCGCCCGTCTATAATGGCGCTGGTATCTAAAACCTTCGGCTTTGCAGCCGCGGTCTTCGCGGTTCCCACCGAAGCGAGGAAAGATATCTCGTCGCGTTTAACCACCGCGAGAACGGTACCCAAGTACCCGAAGATGAGAACTACGACTGCGTAGAGGAACTCGGGCGCGTTTTCTATCACCCGACCGACCGCGTACGCGAAAAGGTTCCCGGTAACAAGGCCCACGATTAAACCGAGGGCGCCGGCTACGACCGTTTCCACCGAATTGCGCTCCAGAAGAAGTTCCACGACGATAATAAAAACGCCGGCTATGAGCCCGCCAACGATACCGATATATTGGGCCGCCGCCGACTTGTATATAAAAGGCGCGAAGTAGTAACCCACCAACGTGGTCGCGACCACCAGGAAAAACCTTAAAAACTTAAGGGTCATCTTCCGCGGCCCCTTTGGAAACCAATTCCCGCGCTTCGTCCGACAACCTGACGGCTATATCCGACGGGAAGCCCCGCCGCATAAGAAACGTGTAAGTTCTCTTCTTCGCGTCGCCCGGCGACCCTGTTTCGAGACGATGTTTAAAACCGCGAAGAGCGCGTCGCGCGAGCTCTTCTTCGTCCTCCGTCAAAATTTCTTCAACGGCAGACTCCGCCGTCTCGACGGCGACGCCCTTTGCCCTGAGTTCCGCGACCAGGGCACGCTTACCTTTAGGCTTTAACGCAAGCCGGTCGCGGACCCACGCCTTCGCGAACTCCGCGTCGTCCAAACACCCTTCGCCTGTCAGAGGCTCGATAACTGATGCGACCGTAGCGGCCGAAAAGCCCTTTATGAAAAGGCGTTTCTCCACCTCCGAGACCGACCTGGGCCGAAAGGTTAGAAAGCGTAAAGCGTATCTGTATGCTTTATCCGCGTCGGCGGCGGCAAGAAGCCCCTCGGTTTCTTCGGCCGTCAACTCCCTACCGACGGCTATATCGGCCTGCTCGACATCGGTCAGATACAACCCGCAGACGAAGTCCCCGTCGATAAACACCGATACCCGCGAAGGATCGCCTTTCTGCCCTTTAACAGCGGTAATCTTACCCATCGCCCTTATTACCGTTGTTTTCCCTGCGGTCCACCATCACTTTAGAACCTTCTATTGTTTTACCGTATTTTTTAAGCTCGGTAGCTACGTCAATCATCTGCAGATAATTGGAATATCGCCCGTTAGTGTTTACGGCTACAGCTATCGTAACAGTTAAAACGCACGGATAACGCTTTTTCTCTCCGGTCCTCGTTTTCGATATATAATAACCTCTCGCAAGATCTTCGGCGTTGAATAACATTTCGGACTTCTCTTCATAAGTTTTAATTATCTTTTCGCCGATTTCTTTAGCATGTTCGGCCGCCGAGAAAACAACGAAGTCGTCGCCGCCTATATGGCCAACGAAAACACCCTCGCCGTAATCTGCGGCTATATCAGTAATAATCTCGGCCAATAACTGTATCGCTACATCGCCCTGGGAGTAACCGTAGTTATCGTTGTATGGTTTAAAGTTATCTACGTCAACAACCATAACGGCGAACTTTTCGCCTTCCGTTAAAAGCTCCGAAGCGCGCCGTTCTCTCGTAACGCTCCCCGGCAAACCGGTTAGCG
>CBDUXC010000245.1:0-3930 GCA_965371065.1 uncultured bacterium | reverse complement strand
GAAGTAAACGTCGTAAGTGTACTCGTCGTCATCCATTTCGCCGTCCATATGCCAACTTAGAACCGGTTCGATACAAACGTCTGTTGAGCCGTCGCTTGGATCTGGGTTCCGAAAGTCGCCTATATCGGGCGGCGGGACGGGACCACCGGGAGACTCACAGCCATCATCTGAATAGCCTGCCAGCCAAACAAAAGATACTACACAAAGCATTTTTACGAGCGTATCCATATCGTTCTCCTTGCCGGCGTCTGCCTTTTTACTTAGTTGACGACGTAAGGTTATAATAGCAAAGGCTTAGCGCACGTGCAAGGTCTCGACGTTATATAAGTTTCGGCCTGGATATGTCGAATACGGTTTGACATTGGGACAGAATATTCTTATCCTTGTCGCTGACGTACGTCAGAAAGTTTTCGCTGAATAACTGAGCCGAAGGACCATTATGTCTAAAGTAGAGTCCCTAAAATGCCCCAACTGCGGCGCCGCCGTTCGAGGGACCGGCCTGTTAGTCTGTCCTTATTGCGGGTCGCAGTTGCGGGTCGAGGGCGAGGAGCGGGCGGAAGCCCCGTTCGCGCCCGAGGTCGCCCGTCTGGATAAAGAGGTTCACTTTCGGGCTTTGCCGGATTTGACGGTTACTGTTGAGACGACCGATATACCCTTCCAGCCCGAAATCAGCTACGCCAACCTGCCCGGGGGACGCCTGGACCCGTCGCTGAGAAGCGACGCCGAACGGATACTCTCGCTGGTCGAGACGTGCCAACGGGCCATAAACACCGAAGACCTGAGCCTGTATATGTCCACCATCGCGAAAGATAGCTCGAAATTTTACGATATGGCCAAGGGCGGGGCGGAAGCCCAGTTCATCAATAGCGATATGAAGCGGTTCACGACAAAGGTGGACTTCCTGAACCTGACCCGCGACTCCGCCGAGGTGGCCGTATCCTTCGAGGCGTTTATCTTCCCGTCGCGGAAGTCCGACCGGCCGAACGGGATAATCGTGAATGTAACCCAGCACATGGAGGTTACGTTCAACTGGCAACTCAAGAAGATAGCCGGGCGGTGGAAGGTCGTGGGCGCCGGGCTGAAGCGCAAGAAGGTCGTGCTTTCCGGAGTCCAGTGGTTTTTTCTTATCCTGACGATAGGCGGGCCGGCCGTAGGTATTCTGGTCGGTCTGGGCGTCGCCTGCTGGGCGATTTTCGGCACCGTGTTTATGGCCACGTACGAGGGCATAACGGGTGTGACGGGCGAGGAACCGATTATGATAGAGGTGCCGGTAACCGAGGAGGGATTTCTCGAGGACCGTACGTTCGTCGCCGACGAACCGATGAAGACTTACGAAGACCGCGATACGGGGAGTACCCCGGAGTATATAATAACGCCCGGTACCCGGTTCGAGGTGAAGAAGGATAAGGAGGGCTGGGCCCGGATATGGGTCGACGGCGAGGGGTTCGTCGGCTGGGTGCCGTCGGCCGAAATTGCGGAGAAGAGCAGGGAAGTCGTATCCGCCGAAGAAGTTAAAACAGCGCCGGACGAGTTCGTCGTCGAGAGCGGCCTTGTAATCTACGACGAACCCGACTTCTCGGCTAATCCTAAGTACGTGATAATGCCGGGGGTTAAAGTGACGGTCGTAAAAAGAAAAGGCGACTGGGCTTACGTCAGAACCGGCGACGGCCAATCCGGTTGGACGCCGGCGATGCTGCTGCCGGGCTAGGTTAACAAAGATAAAAACCGCGTGTAGGAAGCGTTATAAAATGCCGGAAGTCGAATCTATAAAATGCCCCAACTGCGGCGCGGCCGTTCGAGGGACCGGCCTGTTGGTCTGCCCGTACTGCGGGTCGCAGTTGCGGGTCGAGGGCGAGAAGAGGGTGGAAGTCCCCTTCGCCCTCGACGTCGCGCGGCTGGGCGAGGAAGTCCGCTTCGACGCCCTGCCGGACCTGCCGATAACGCCGGCGATGACGGAGGTACCGTTCGAACCGGAAATAATATACGACAACCTCCCGGGCGGCCGCCTCGACCGGACATTAAAAAGCGACGCCGACGAAATCCTTTCCCTTATCGAAACGTGCCAAACGGCGGTAAATACCGAGGACCTTGACCTGTATATGTCCATGATCGCGACCGAAAGCCGGGCTTTTTACGATATGGCCAGGAAGGGCGCGGAGACCGAGTTTATATCGAGCGATATGAAGAGTTTTACGACGTCTGTGGACTTCCAGGGACTGACCCGCGAGACCGCCGAGGTCGCCGTATCGTTCGAGGCTTTTATATTCCCTTCGCGCAAGTCGGACCGGCCGGGCACGTTTACCGTAAACGTAACGCAGCATACGGACGTTACGTTCGACTGGTCGCTAAATAAAATAGGCGGCCGGTGGAAGATCGTGGGCGCCGAGCTGAAGAGGTTACGTTCAACTGGTCGCTAAAGAAAATCGGCGAGCGGTGGAAGATCCGCCCGATACTCGAAGAAGTTGAGACCGGAAAGGACGAGTTCGTCGTCGAGAGCGGCCTGATAATCTACGACGAACCCGACTTCTCGGCTAATCCGAAATACGTAATATTGCCGGGGGCTAAGGTTAAGGTCGTTAAGCGCAAGGGCGATTGAGCTTACGTACGGACCGACGGCGGTCAATCCGGTTGGACGCCGACGGCGCTGTTGCCCGAATGGTGAATCGATTGACGTACTTAAACGGTTTTTTTTAGAGATTTTTTACTTATGCCCGAAGTCGAATCGATAAAAAGCCCCAACTGCCGCGCCGCGGTAAGCGGTGTAGGCCTGTTGTCGTGCCCGTATTGCGGCTCACAGTTGCGAGTCGAGGGCGAGGAGAGGGTGGAAGTCCCCTTCGCCCCCGACGTCGCGCGGCTGGGCGAGGAAGTCCGCTTCGACGCGCTGCCGGACCTGCCGATAACTCCGGCGACGACGGAGGTACCGTTCAAGCCGGACGTAATCTACGATAATCTACCCGGCGGCAAGTTGGCCCCGGCGTTGAAAAAGGACGCCGACGCGATTTTGGCCCTCGTCGAGACCTGCCAGAACGCCGTAAACACAGAGGACCTGGACCTGTACTTATCGACGGTATCGAGGGACGAACCGGCCTTTTACGATATGGCGAGGAACGGGGCCGAAGCCCAGTTCATCGACAGCGATATGAAGCGTTACACGACGGCGGTTGACTTCTTGTCGCTCGCGTCAAACACAGCCGAAGTGGCCGTTACCTTCGAGGCGTTCGTCTTCCCGTCGCGGAAGTCGGACCGGCCGGGCGAAATTATCGTAAACGTAACCCAGCATATGGAAGTTACGTTCAACTGGTCCCTGAGGAAAACGGCCGGCCGATGGAAGGTGGCCGGCGCGGGTCTGGAAAGCAAGCGCGTTAAGTTACCTACGTGGCTGAAGATACTGTTTATATCTATCGCGGTTATTATCCTGGCCGGCGCCGTTCTGGGTATCCTCGGGTCGCTTATCGGCGTAGGCGCGGCGTTTATCGCGATAATCGTGGGTGTAATCGCGGCTATATACGGTTCGACCGGGGCGTAGGGGAGAGGATTATTTAGCGGGTGCGTGAACGGTATATCGAAGTGAAAAACCGGCCTTCTCGGGCCGGTGTTTTCTTATCCGGTTCTAACTAGTCGGGGATTAGGAAATCGTATGGCGTTCGGACTTCTGGCCGGCCTGGTCGACCGCATACTCGATCCGGCGGTTCTTGGCTTTACCTTCCGGCGTCGTGTTGTCGGCGACCGGCTTCGTGGACCCGTAGCCGATTACCTTGACGCGGCTGGTCTCGATACCGAATTTGTTCACGAGGTAGTCGCGGACCGCTCCGGCGCGCTCTTCGGAAAGCTTCATCTCAAAGTCGGGGTTGCCGGTCGAAGCGGTGTGCCCCTCGATCGTAATCGTTACGTTCTCGTGCTTCTTCAGCAGTTCGCCGGCTCCGTTCAGCT
>CBDUXC010000244.1:0-3975 GCA_965371065.1 uncultured bacterium | reverse complement strand
ATCAAGATCTAGATATCGCCTATTGATTATGATAGCAAAATGTGAGTAAAATAAGAACATCAATATTCAGATTGGGTGACGCATGAATTGGCAGAATGTTCATAGAACCCTTAAGTCCGACTATCTAAAGCTACTGCCGATAATGGGACTAACATTCTATATGGCTTTCATCCCACACCAAAACTACCCCTACCCGGTACACATTGATGAGTGGTTCCACATGGCCTTCTCAAATGAAATAATTGGGAAAGCCGGTGTAGCAGGGCTTATCGATCCCTTTTCCGGTGGAACACTTATGTGGAATCAATTTTTCGAACTCGGCTTTCATCTATTACGATAGACCCAAGGTTAACACGGTTAGTGGATCGCGACGAACCACGCTTCGTAGTTCGCCCACGCGTTATCGGGTATTAACGCCCGGCAAGCGAAGCCGTCCTCTATAAAACGGTAGTCCAGGTCCTTCAGGACGTCGTGGGCGTCGTCTATTATATTCTGTATCTCGGCCTCGGAAAGTGCCTCTTCTTCCAGCGTATCACGATACCCGTCGACTATGACCATCTTGGTTTCGTAATAGTTCTCGTATTCGTCAATAATCTCGACCATCTCGTTCCACTCGGGCGAGCCGACGGTCATACCGAACCCGTTGGCCCTGGCCCGGAACTCCACGAGCAGCGAGTAGCCTGCTACGGCCGGCTTTATCTCGTGTTCCCTATTAAACGCGTCCGGAGAGTGATCTAAGTAGCAAGCGTGAAGAGCGGCGAACGATATTGTAGGTAAAATAAAAACCGTTAAAGCCGCGATACCCATAACGAATACTATCTCTCTGTTAAACACCCTCATGCATCCTCCTCAGGTTTTAGGTTTACGATATTCGGACGATATCGGTTATTCTCTAAAATATCGCTAAAGAAAGCTCGTAAATCCCTCGAGACGGGTACGAACCGGTCCTCCAATATTTCGGCTTTCTCGATAGTTTCCACGTTTATCAACGTATCCTCGTTCCGTACGATTATCCGCGCCGCGTAGAACCAGTCGCCGTTATAGTGGATTAGTCCCAGGGGCCCGGTCTCCTCCTCGGCGGTGTTCCCGTTGTCCCGTCTATAAGAACACAACGCGACCCGCTTGTCCCTTATGGCTTTTTCCAGAATCGTCAGGTTGCGTTTTGCGTTCGTCGAGTCGGACGGGTTTCCGTCGATTATCTCCACGTAATGAGCGACGTCGGTGCCATCTTCCGGGTCAGGCGGCATTATATCTCGGGCCTTGTGCAGCACGGAGTCGACCTTTCGGCCGACAGCCGGTAACGCGTTAAAGGGCGAAGCCTCCAGGCAGCGGCTTATCAACAGCAGATCGCTTATCGAAAAAGGGTGCGGCGGCGGAACGGCGGGAGGCGTTATACTCAACAAACGGTAGCCGTCGTCGTAGTAGAGGGGGATGTACGCCGAGAGATCGGCGACATCCCGGTAGACGGTACGTTCCGACACGTTGCACTTCTCGACCAGGTCGGCGATCGAGAAAGAAGCGCCGGTTTTCAGCAGGTTATAGATGTAAAAAAGGCGTTCCGATTTTTTCATCTATTCATCCCACTAAATCTAACATACTTCACTGTCAGAATCTAACATACTTCACTATCAAATTCTGTCAATTTTTTCGCTTTATCCGGCGCCTAACCCGACCACGAACGTAACCACCGAACCGACGATGGCGGCGAACGCGCCGCCCAGCGCCGTTATCAGCGCCGCGAGCACTACCGCCCACATCGCCCGGCGGCTCTTCCGGTCGGCGGCGCCCGACTCGAGCAATGCCTCAATTGTGATAATACGTTCGGCAAGCTCGGCCAGCTTGTCGAAAATGGTCTTATGCTCCTCGTAGTTACGTTCGGCCGCGTCCTTCACGTTCCGTATCTCGGCGCGCACGAACTCCCTGAACCCGTCGTTAGCCGGCACTTTCAGCTCCTATGCCCACGTTATACCCTTGACCACCGCGACCGCGTCCGAACCGGCGCCCATACCGGCCGCGTCGCAGAAGACCTGAACATAAGAACCCGGCGACAGTTCAACCGCGTTCACCGCAGCGACCCCTTTTGAACCGCCGTTCTCGCCGCTTCCAAGAGTAACGTCGTAAGCGGCGTACAGAGTGCCGCCGACGTAAAGCTTGAACCGGTCGGTACCCGTCCCGGCGGCGCCCTCTCGAACGTAAAGGGACTGGATAATCCCCGGGAACGGAACGGGAACGCCCGCGCTGACGCGGCCCGGTCCTTCCATATAACCGTCGACCAGTGCACCCGCCAGTCCGAACTCAATGGTGAACGGCTTGTAAACGGTCGCGGGCTTATACCCTATCGGGTATCGGTCGACGGTGAGCATAACGCCGTCGATAAGTACCGTGATGTTACTACCGTCCTGGTTCTCGAACGATATCCTCAGCCCCGTGGCGTTCGGGTCCACCGCGTGTTTGACGCCGCGGCGCTGCCAGCCGGAGCCGGGCACTACGTCTCGGTACGTAGTCCCAACGCCGTCATCCACTTGCATACGAAGCGCGCTCACGCCGCTGTCCAGTTGGACGTACGCGTTGAAGTAAACGCTTCTGCCCCGGAAATCCCGGTACTTCGGAACGTCCATAAAGAACGTCTCGCCGATGTCCAACGACGACGCCGCGCAACTTTCCCCGAACAGCCCGTTCGGATTACTTTGAACCGCGCCGGTTCCGCCCCATAAATCGGGCATATCCTGGTCGCCGGAGCTCCACTCGGCGAACTCCGAGTTGGGACAGTAGTTCGTAAGGCTGGCCTCCGATACGTTCTGCCTTATCTGCTCGTCCGAATGGGGATAGAACCCGGTCGGCAGTTTGCCCAGACAAACGTGTACCTCGTCCACGTAGAAGACCGTCGCTTCCGTCGCGTAAACCCTTATCTGTAAATCCGTAGCCGAACCGTCGATTTCACGGGTTACGTATACACGCTCCCACGCGCCGGCGGTCCCGCCGGCCTCGCTCGCCGACGAACCGACGCCGTCGTAAATCTCGATTATGACCGTGTCGTCGGCCGAACAATAGACGTACGCGGCCGCCGAGATATAGCGGCCCTTATAGCTGTCAGCGTCAAGAGGGCATTCTTCCGGGTCGTTGACGATACCGTCGTCGGGCTGGCTCGCGACCACCTTCTGGGAACAGTCGCCGAACATCGATTGTTCGGACGAGAGCTCGGCGCTCGTCGGGTCGTTGTAAGCCTTCCAGCCGTTGGCGTAACCGTCGTTGTCCCAGTCGTACTCCATCATCCCGAAGACAAGGTTGCCGTCGTTTTCCTCCAACATCGCGTCGCCGGCTATATTTTCGACGGCCACCACGTTGCCCTTCAGCGACCCGTCGGGTTCCAGCGTAACGTCCACCTGGGATTGTACGTCCGTTACGGCGGTCCCGAGTTTCGTCGTATCGGCTACCGACGTCTCTATATCTTCGCCGGTAATCTTCTGAGCGTGGGACCCGGCAAGTATCAGTTGGTCTTTACCCAACACGTCCCCGAACCTGGTTATCTTTATCTCTAGGCCGTCGATGAAGGCCGAGTCCGAGTAGTCAGGCGGGCCCGAACCTTTCGCGAGGTGCGTATCGTTGAACGACAGCTCATCGTCCGCCAGCGCGTTCGTCAGCGACCATACGTTCGTCCCGTCCGAAACGACAACCTCGTCGTTCAACTCCAGCAACCCGCCTACGCCGTCGGCGGTCAGGACGGTAACGTTACACTGGTCCGGCGTAGAGACGCCGTTGGAGTTCCCGTCGACCGCGTCGGCGCCCAGCGCCCGTATCTTCGCGTTAGAGCGCGCCAGAGCGTAGAAGTTGTCCATTATCCGGTCGGCGTCCACGCGCTTTTCCGGGTCCGTCTCGCCGGGCGCGATGTTTTCGAACACCCACTTAAAAATACCGGCCATATTCTATAAACCCACCTTTCCGTCGTACCTGGACTTAAATTAAATTCGGCAATTT
>CBDUXC010000243.1:0-3984 GCA_965371065.1 uncultured bacterium | reverse complement strand
AGGGTTGTTAGAAACGCCGCGAAAAGAACGGTTCTTGCAACTTCTGCAAGAACTTTATCCGGAGAACCGGGAGGTCATTTCGAAGTTAATACGGAGTTCCGAGACTTCTATTAAATTGAAGGGTAGCGAGGAGCATAAACGGGGTTCTATGGATTCTTATTTCGGCGATTTGATAATAGAGTTTGAGCGGAAACTGCCGGAGAAGATATCAGAATCTGAAAAACAGTTGAGGGAGTATTGCTCGGGCGTTTGGAATTCCGAACGGAGCCCACGAAACTATATTTGTATTGCAACGGACGGTATATACTGGCAGACGTACCATCCCCGGTCCGGTAAAACTGCGGATTTTACTCCCCTGGACGTAGAGTTAATTCCTAAAGAGCAATTTACTTTAGCGCCCGACGAAGGTTCCGCCCGGTCTTTTTATTATTGGTTGTCACGGATTTTCTTTCGGGAGGGACGATTAAAGCCTACGGTAAACGAATTTACACGTGATTTCGGAACCCGAGGCTACCTCTACGAATACGTTATTAAAAGGGTGGAAAGGACGTTTAGTGAAATTAAAGAGACGCCCGAAGTAGCTTTGGCTTTCAAGGAATGGTCCCACTATTTAAAATACACATACGGAGATATAGAAGGCGACGAGAACCTTTTCTGTAGACATAGTTACCTAACCGTCCTTGCCCGTTTGATCGTTTGGGCGGCGTTACCGGGAAAAGAACCTTTTACCGGCAGCCACGTGGAACTTATTTCTGATATTTTAGATGGGAAAGTCTTTGAGAGATACGGGATTACTAACCTGGTAGAAAAAGATTTTTTCCACTGGGTAGCTTCGGAAGAAGCGAAAACGAAGTTATCCGATACGTGGTTAGAAGTCCTTAACTATCTCTTTATGTACGACTTCGATGAGATCGGCGAGGACTTGTTGAAGGGGGTGTACGAGGAACTTGTTGACCCGGAAGCAAGGCACGACTTGGGCGAATACTATACGCCCGATTGGCTTTGTGAAGAAATAATCGGATACCTATTCGAGACGTATAGGAAACGTAAAGGGGGTTCCGGTGTCCCCAAGATGCTCGACCCCACGTGTGGTTCAGGAAGCTTCCTACGCGCCGGTATTGCCGCTTTCATTGAAAACACGGTGAAGATTTTCGGTAAAAAAGTAGACCGGGGTACGCTACTCAGGGCTATTATCAATAACGTAGTAGGAATTGACATCCACCCGCTTGCGGTTACTATTTCGAAAGCGAACTACGTACTTGGATTAAAGAAAGTTATTGACGCTCGAAAAGGGCCTATCGAAATCCCCGTCTATTTAGCCGATTCCTTATTTACGTGGGCGGGAAAGGACGAGACTTTATACAGCGGCCATAACTTACAATTCGCCGGCGCCGAATACAGCTTCCCGGAAAGCGTGTTCGCCGAAAAAAGCACTTTCGACCGGTTATTGAATTTCGCGGCGGACGCGGCGGAGAAAATAGCCGCCGGTGCCAAGGACGAAACGCCCGAAAGCTTCAGGAACTACATAGCCCGTAACTTAGGAAAATTACCGAAAAAGGATATACCCGCGGTATCGGAAACGCTTTACGAACTTACAAAGGAACTGGCGGAAAAGGTACGCGACCACGAAGATACGATATGGTCTTTCATCCTCCGTAATAACTATGCGCCCGCGTTCCTCAGCGGAAGATTCGATATCGTCTTTGGAAATCCGCCGTGGATCGTTTTTAGTACGATAGCCGACCCTCACTATCAAGACGAACTAAAGAAACTTGGCGTAAACGGGTACGGTGTAGCCCCGAAAGCTAAAAAATTAAGGCCAAGTATGGAGATCGCGACTATTTTCCTCGTCCATTCCGTCCATACGTACTTGAAGGAAGAAGGCGGTTTACTCGGTTTCGTTATGCCCAGGAGCGTTTTTTCCTCGGACCACCATAGTATTTTCAGGGAAGGCGACTTCCGCGGTAACTGTCGTGTAAACGAGTTCTGGGACTTAAACGACGTAAAACCTTTATTCAATGTACCTTCGTGCGTCGTTATAGCCGAAAAAGGGAAACCAAAAAAGAAAAAGAAGTATGAGGGGCGTTTCTATTCGGGCAAATTACCCGCGAAAGATATCCCGGTCGGAACCAAAAAACGGTATTTAAAAACCGAAGATGGGTTCTTATGGTTATCTCGCCTTGGTTCTAGATCGGCTTTAACGAAAAAACACATAGAAATCGTTTCGCCATCGTATTATCAGGATAGATTCTTCAGGGGTGCTGAGATATACCCGAGGAATTTTTATTTTATTAAGCAACCCGACCAAAAAGAACTTACCCGAAACGTGCTATTTGTCAGGACAGACCCCGAACAAGCCCGGTTTGCGGTTCGACCGTATAAAGGTATATTTCTGGAAGGGAATATTGAACGCGAATTTATATACCGTACTTGTTTATCAAAACATGTATTGCCTTTCGTCGCTTTAGAACCGGCTTTTATCGTATTACCCGTCTTAATAACTGGTAAAGGTTACGAATTAAAGAAGGCTAATGAACTGAGGCAACTCGGATTCCGATACGCTGCCGATTGGTTTGCCAAAGCGGAAGAAAACTGGAAAAGATTGAGAGGTTTGAAAGAAAAAAAGCAAGACCTTTACGAGTGCCTAAACCATTTCGATAAACTTACTAGGCAAGACCCGAACGTAAATAGATGTCTAGTATACAATACGTCCGGCACTAATTTGTCTTCGGCGATAATTTACCCCCAAAAATTACGTTTCGGGTTTGTTGCCGATACTAAAACGTATAGGTATTATACAGATTCGCGTAACGAGGGTTTATATATCCTGGGCGTTTTCAACGCGAGCTATTTCGATCAGTTATTTAAGCCGTTCCAATCTCTCGGGCTTTTAGGTCCTAGAGATATACATAAGAAAGCTTTGGAAATTCCACTACCGAAGTATGATGAAAAAGAAACGATGCATATAGAAATAGCTACTATCGCGGCTCTAGCCGCTGAAAAAGCTGAAAGCTTCGTTGCGAGTACCGAACTAGCGAAGTCGTTGGGCCGTGCCCGGAACCAGGTTCGGGAGGCGGTAGCCGACGAACTAAAGGAACTCGATAAATTAGTGAAACGTTTATTAAAAGACTTATTATAAACCCGCCGGGCGTTAACGGCAGGTTTCAACCTGCCGGGATAGAAGTCACTGTTTTCGGTCCGTAGGCTGAAGCGTACGGTTTACGCTACGCGGGTGAGACTCCGGCGCTTGAAAGCGCCGGTTTCAGCTGTCGTTCATTCCCCCACCATCTCCCGTATAATCTTCAGCGCTTCCTCCTCCAGCAGTTTCTCGAAGCGTCCGGCCTCCCGGGTGATGTTGAAGCCGCCCTGGGCGAAGTCGGGTTTTCCGCCGCCGCCGCCGCCGAATAGCTTCGAGACCGCGCTGGCCACCGCCCCCGCGTCGAAGCCCGCGGCGATGGCGCGCGGGCTCGCGCCGGCGTAGAATACCACCTTGTCGCCCGCCTCGGTCGCGATTAGGATGAAGACCGGGTCGTTGTTCGCGATGAAGTTACCGGCCGTGTCCTTTATCGCGTCGGCGGAGACGTCCCGCTGATACTCGACCAGCACGTCCACGCCTTTCACCTTCGTCGAGTAGTCGGCGAACTGGCGTAGGCGGGCGCCGGCGTCCCGTGTCTGGGCCGACTTCAGCTCCTTGGTCAGGCGCTTGTTCTCCTCAATGTACCGCTCGACGCGGTCCGTCAAGTTCTCCCAGCCGGTCTTTATCGCGCGGGATGCGTCGTCTAGGGTTTCGCGCATCCGCTGCGCGTACGCGACGGCGGCTTCACCGGCTACGGCCTCGACGCGCCGTACCCCCGCCGAGAGCGCTTCCTCCCGGACGATGTAGAACGGGCCGGCGTCGCCGGTGCGCCGCAAGTGGGTCCCGCCGCAGAGCTCGGTGCTCAGCGCGCCCTCCTCCCGGCCGATGAAGACGACCCGAACCCGGTC
>CBDUXC010000242.1:0-3997 GCA_965371065.1 uncultured bacterium | reverse complement strand
CAGCTAACGAGTTTTCGTCTAAACCCTTAACCCAATCTGTTTGGACTATTTCGACCAAGTATTCTAATGAATCGGGGCGTAACATGTTACGGTCTGCTGTAAAAAACGATCCGCCTTCAAGGCGGATCGTTTCCCTATTTATGCTTATGATGTTATCCACCGTAAGGAATTTCATAGATTAGCTAAACGTTCCCAAGCTCCTTTATATCGTTCGTGAACCTCCTGGAATATCTCCTCGTCGAAACCCCTTACGAAATCGGAATAATCCGCTGAGATAGGACACCCGCTATACATTAAAGTATCGGGCGTATAGAAAACGTACGTAGACGTAGTAGAAACGGTAGCGTGTAATCCGTTCCTATTATTTTCTTTTGTCATGTCCAGCCCCTTTCCCGAGGTCTTCCTCCATAATTTTAGTCAGCTCTTTTAGTTTAATCCATGTAAAACGGCCGAAGGGCGTAACTAAACCTATATCTATTTCGCCTCCAACTGTAGGCCTTAAACTAGAAAACCTTTGGTATACCGCCGTTGTGTTTATTAAATACTCCGCATAATCGATCGCGTCTTGGAGTGAGAAAGCTGGGATATTAGGACCTTTTCGGGGATCCGCGCGACCGAGTTCCCACATTTTAATAACGATTTTAGAGTCTCCACTTACGGTACAACTTAAATCATCGTGTTCTTTAATCTCGAGTTCTTTTTTTATATTTACTTCAAAGGCTACAGGCGCCCCGCCTTCACAAGTAACATACTGAAGTCCGAAGGGACAATGTTCCCCGACATTCTTTTTAAAATTTTCATCCTCTTTAATGAACTCTCCAGTAAAATATTCGCCCAGAATATTAGCTATTTCGGCCGGTGCCTTATTCGTAAACTGTTTAGGGCTCCCCTCTAATCCCTTTATGTGGTGGTAAATCGTCCTCTTGTTTATTACGTTCAAGCCGAAAGCCCCGATCCCTGCTTTTCCCAGAAACGAAAAGACTTTTTGGGTATAAGAATACGAAGTGCTCGGAAACGGAACCGGCGGTAATTGAACGTCTTTCAACTCGATATCATTTTCACAATTCGGGCATTTCGTCACCACATCCGTCGACATACCTACGTGCATTAAAACAGATGAGAAACTATCCCCAGCGATTACTACACCGTCTGGCACTCTTAGAGATACTATTAGCGTCATAATCTAGAGCCTTAATTCCCGACAAAAACGCCCCGCCCGCGACGCATCCGCTTACGAGGTTCAGTTTCATTAGTTCGATGTTTTTCGCCTTGCTAGGTAAGAGGGGGCCACGGCCTACCGTATTTAGTTTAGCAGATATTAAGGCCGTGTGCAAGAAAAAAATATAAAAACCTAGCTTTTTCCGTAACGCGTTATAATCGTCGTAACGCGTTAATATTCAAGGGCTTATTCGGAAATATCGGCTATCCACTATTTAATAGCGATTCCCACGCTCAGCCCGTAGGACCAGCCCTCGTCCCCGAGCGTCTTCCCTGCGTACCCGCCGACGTCGACGTTTTTAGCCAGGTTATACCCGCCGCCGGCGCCGACCCAGCCGTTTTTGTTCGACTTATACCCGCCGGACGGGCCCAAGTGTACGTCCCAGAGCCGGACCAAGTCCATCTCGGCCCCTATCCCGACCGTCGAGAAATCCGTGGTCGCGAGGACCTTCGGTCGGAACTCGACCGCCAGAGCCGGCTCCGGCGTCCTGAACGCCTCCACGGCGCCCTCGCCATCTTTATACACGTACCCTTCCTCGGTACGGTAAATGAGGGTCTGCCCGCCGTCCTGGTCCGTCACGACGTAGACGTCGGTCCCCGGCGGCAGGTCCTTCGTCAGTTCCTCGGCCCTCGTATCGCCGACCCAAAACGTAAGGTGCTCCTCGAGCGTCTTTCGGTCCTCAATCACCGGGACAGGCTCAGCTGACGCCGGAACACCGACATCCTCCGGAGGCGGCGGGACCACCGTTTTAACGCCCCTTTCGGACCCGTTAAAGTACCGTTTAGCAGCCTCGCAACCATCGAAAACAGTCCAAAGCCCCAAGCCCACGGCCCCCAGAACTATCGCGACCAAGATCCACCGCGGCAACACCTTTAAGTACTTCATCACTTCACCCCCAGTATTCGCTCCCAATCCAGATGCGGGCCGGGGTCGTCCTTGGTTCGTGCGACGTGGCAATGCCCGCAAACGCCGGCGTTGCCCTTGAACCGCCGGATCGCGAGCCGGCTGTTGGTTCCCCGTCCGCCGGCCGGAAGGTAATAAGGAACCGCATCGTAAACGTGCCCCGCCCGCTTAAACCCTTGTTGTCCCTCGAACATAAACTGGTACGGGATTCCGAGATCTTCGCAAAGTTTTACCGTGAGCAGCCGGACAGCCTCGACCTGTTCGCCAGTATACTCCTGCCAATACCGACCTCCCACCTTTACTACATCCTCCGGAGGAACGATCTCGCCGGTCCACGTAATAAAACCGCTAGATGTCTTTCTAAGTTCACCCCAATTAACGATTTCTATTCCCACCGACGACCGATTGGGCTTGATTAGTAAACCACGCACACCGCGCTGGCCGGCGTGCCACGCCGAAAACGCCAGATCGACCATTTTAACAACGGAGCCGTCGCGCCCAACGACGAAGTGGGCCGACGCTCTCGAATCGGGGTTTCGAAACCATTCCACGGCGGCCCCTCCGTCGGCCGTATAATGGAGTACAACCATTCGTGGTTTTTCTCCGCCGCGAGACGAATAATTAGGCGACGGGATATTTTTTATTTTAAGGGCCATTTAACCGGTCCAGCCTCCCAAGTGTGTAATCGACCGCCTTCTTCGCGGCGAAACCTACGAGAAGGGCAACTGCGGCGTTCATTACGGGCAACGCATAAGGGACGATACTGAAAGCGTTCAACGCGGACCAAGCGCCCCATATTAAGAAAAAACCGCCGATTCCTTTTATTAAAGCCAACGCCTCGAAGCGTAAATACTCGCGGAAATTAAAGTCGCGCCGCGGATCATAACGAAGCAAGTAGTATGCTAACGCTCCGGCTATACCAACCGCTATTTCCCAAACCATTAGGGCCTCCCTCATCAACGAAAATACTTCGCTATCGCGGCGGATTTCGACTCGCGTTAAGATTTCCCCGCCGATCAATGTTAATTCCGGACGACGTGTATACCGAGCCCGATATAATCTGATTTACGAACCCGAGGAATAAACGAATTATCACGTCACGCAATAGGAAGTACGCAACGGCGCCGGCGGAGAACCATATCGTAAGCACGGTACCGGCCGGCCATAACAGAGAGGCGAGACCGCCGGCGTAGAAACCACAAGCGAACCCGAAAGCGAAGCAGACGAACCCGAGACCGACGCCGGCGCCGACATATCGTAAAAACCCGGCAACGGCGCGTTCTCGGTCTCCATTTTTTTTCGATTTTTTCTCTGGCGCGTACATCGATATCATAGAAAAGACCGGTTAGTATAGGAGAAACCAGTGAAGGATGTCAAGCACATCGCTATATTATATGCTGCATATAGCTATATCATAATGAGAACTATGGACTTACGCCGTCGATAAAAAAATGAAAAAAGCGAGCCAATGGGCTCGCTGAAGTTCGTTTTACGACGGTCGTTCGTTGTTTCGAAAGCGTTATTTAGGGGAACCTGGTCATAATAACGTACGGTCGGGTATTATTTCATACTCTCCTTCAATTCGACGATCGATTTTACCGGTTCCGGGTCCACGCCGCGTAGAAGCGCTAAGTAGTACCCCAGGAAGTCGGCGAAGTATATCAGCTCGAAGAGAGCGGGTAGGGCGCCGGACGACGTCGGTATAACCTGGCGTACGCCGGCGACCTTTCGACCGACGATACCAAGTGCCGCGTCGGTCTGTCTTTTCAAGGTCTCGTTCTCGTCAAACCCCCTGTAAACCAGGACGTAAAACTCGGCCAACCGCTTTTCGTCGCCCTCGTACCCTACGACCTCGTTGTGGCATAGCTCCGGGAA
>CBDUXC010000241.1:0-4025 GCA_965371065.1 uncultured bacterium | reverse complement strand
TCGGAGACGAGCGCGCCGTCTTCGCCCGGCAGGTCGAACTGTTCTTTCAGCTCGGGCGTAACCGGTTGGATATATAACCCTAGCCACCCGCGTGTAACCTTGCCCGTCTTTATCAACTGCTCCATTATCACTTCGGCCATATTAATAGGGATAGCGAAACCCACTCCGCTGTAAACGCCGGTGCGAGTAGCGATGGCCGTGTTGATTCCGACGACCTCGCCGTCCAGGTTAACCAACGCGCCGCCGGAGTTACCGGGGTTTATCGCCGCGTCGGTTTGGATGAAGTCCTCGTAGTCCGCCAAGCCCACGTTGGCCCGGCCCTTGGCCGATACGATGCCGGCCGTAACCGTGTGCGACAGTTGGAACGGGTTCCCGATGGCCAGTACCCACTCGCCCACCTGGATCTCGTCAGAATTGCCGAGTTCCGCCGCCGGGAGGCCGGCGGCGTCGACCTTTATCACAGCGAGGTCGGTCCGAGGGTCCGTACCGATAAGCTCGCCGTCGTACTCCTTACCGTCGAACGTCCGAACCATAATCTCTTCGGCGCCTTCGACCACGTGGTTATTGGTCAGGATGTACCCGTCTTTCGAGACTATTACGCCGGAGCCGGCGCCCTCGATTAAGTACTCTTCGTTCTCCGGAACGCGGAAATCAAAGAAGTCGTCGAAGGGACTGTCGCCGAAGAAGTCGAAGCCGTGAAACGAATTCTTAACCGTCCGCGAGACACTTACGTTTACGACCGACGGCGAAACCTCTTTCGCTATCGCCGAAAAACCGGTGCCGATGTTGCGCAGCGCTTCGAGGTCGCCCGTGTCGTCGTCCGCCGATAACAGCGGCGTAATATTTAACGTACCCGAGACCGCGACGCCAGCGATGAACGCCGCCAGCGCTACGGCCGCCAGGCTTATTTTAGCTTTCACATTGAACGCCATATTTCGTCCTCCGTATTTAAAACGCCATTTATACGGCCCGCGTACACGTGCGGCCCGCATCTAACACAACGCAAATCAGGTACTCGGTTAGTTGACAACGCGGCCGCGCCGCGGGTTTAACCCGCCCCTTCGACTTCGTTACAATCGTTTTTCCAGGTATTATAACCGTTCCCGCTTAGAAATTCTACCATATATAATATTATACGGAGAGAAGGTTCTTCACCTCCTCCCCGTAATCTTACAACCGTAATTTTCCCCGTTCGAGTACGCCGTCCGTCAGCGGGCGACTACCATCTTCTTGACCGCCGAAAAGTCGCCTGCGGCCATACGGTATACATATACGCCCGGCGCCAACGCCGAAGTATCCACGGTAATCTCGTGGGAACCCGGCTCGACGGCGCTACGGGACAAGTCCATCGTCTTCCGCCCGGCGATGTCGTACACGACGAGTTCGACCACGCCCGTATGGCTCTCCGGAACCGAGAACGAAATTACGGCGTTTTCGGATGCCGGGTTCGGCCGACACGCGTACAGGGCGTACATACCGGGCAACGACGGATTGTGATCCACTGAAACCGGCCCGTGCTGCGTCCCTTTACCGTTCAAATCGATGTCCTCGAGGATATACTCGTAGCTACCCTCGTTCAACCCGCCGTCCAGGTAGACGTAAGGGCCGGTACCACCTATTAAGTCGGCGTTAACTTTCGTGTAACCTTCGAGATTATCGCTGAACCGCATTTCGCCACCCGCAAACTCGCGACGGTACAGGTTGTACCCCGCGGTATCGAACTCCTCGGCGTCCCACTTCAACTTTACGCCGCGAGGAGTACTATCGGCTGTGAAATACTTCAATTCAACGTCGTCGTTGTTAACGAGCGAGTTGTAACAGTTTATAAGGCCCTCGCCGAGTTTCCCCTCGTACCCGGGGTTGTTCCAGTCTATGTCCCAGCAGCCGTCGAGAATCGCGTCGCGAACCTCGGAGTCGGAATAACTCGGGAACTTGGCGCGAACCAGCCCTGCAAGACCCGTTACGAAAGGCGCGGACATAGATGTCCCGCTCCAGTACCTGTAGTAGTAATGGTCTGTCGGGCCGCGGTACATCGTGCTGTATATGCCGGACCCGGGCGCGCAGCAATCGACGAAGCTACCGTAATTGGAATAGTCGGCCTTCTTTCCGTTCACCGTAATAGCCGCAACCGCCAAGACATCGCTTCTCCCGGCAAGGTAAGAATGGCTGGTGGTGCCGCTGTTCCCGGCGGCGGCCGCTATAACCACGTCGTGGCTGATCAGGTAATCGGTAGCCGCGCCCATGCCGCCGCTGTTGGAGTTACCCCAGGACGCGTTGTACGCGTCGGCGCCCTCGTTAGCGGCGTAGTACATAGATTGGGCGCAATAGTCCATACCGACGTACCCATCCGGCCAGTCGGACCAACCGACGCGCAGGCACATTATCTTAGCTTTCCAGTTTACGCCGGCGACCCCAACGCCGTTGTTGGTTACCGCGCTGGCTATCCCGGCGATATGCGTACCATGGCCCATAAAGTCCATAGGGTCGTTGTCGGGGTTCTTCCAGTCCTCGCCTTCTTCGTGGGGATTGCCGTTAGCCACCCAGTCCCAGCCTATTACGTCGTCGACGTAACCGTTGCCGTCGCTGTCGGAACCGTTATAAGACTCGCCCGGGTTATGCCAGATATTAACGTCTAGGCCCAAATCCTCGTGGTTGTACGCGACGCCCGTGTCAGCGATCGCGAGCTTTACGCTCGGGGAACCTGTCGTAATGTCCCACGCCCGGTGGGCACGGATATTGAACTCCGCACTCGGGCGGAGACCCCACTGCAGGTTGAACTTGGGGTCGTTCGGTACCAGGTTGACGCGATGAACCCTAATCCTCTCCGCGGTCCTGACGTTCGGGTCCGCGGCGAACTCGGCGACCGCTCGTTCCGCCAGCGCGTCGGTCGCCGCGGCTAGGTCGAAGTGCACTATATAGTGCCGGTCCAGGTCGAACTCGGGTCCCGAGTTCAAGAACTCCTGTTCGACGCGTATAATATTTAAGTCGGCGACCAGCGCGTCCAGCGATTCTATACCGAAGTAGGCTTCGCTCGGTTGGTTTACTTCTACGCCTCGTTCGAGTACGACGAGGATTCGGTCCGTAACTTCGTAAACGCCCGGTTCGATCTCCACCATGTAATCCGACGGCGACGAGCCGAACGCCGAGGCGCACATAACTAGAAACACGACCGCGGACGATAGCAGTTTTACCTTCATCTGAAACCACCTTTTCGGGTATTTATAACAAATACGGAAACGCTTATTCCCGCACAACTTCTTAATCCCGATTTATACCACTGTAACGGGCGGAAGTCAAGCCGTATCGCGCAGCGGATTATATTGACTACGACCGTTATATTTGATAATATCCCAGCCCTCATAAGGGACGACGTATGAACGAAGTATATATAGATAACAACGCGACAACGCTCTGCGACCCGGCCGTCGTCGAGGAGATGCTGCCTTTCTTCACCGACAAAGGTTACAATCCGTCGAGTATCCACAGGCTCGGGCAGGAAGTCGGTCGGGAAGTCGCGACACGGCGTGAGCGCGTCGCCGAACTTCTTGGCGCGTCGTCTCCCGACGAAATCGTCTTTACCGGCGGCGGCAGCGAAGCCGACAACCTTGCTCTTATAGGAGCCGCGTATAAGTATCGGGATAAAGGCCGCCACGTTATCACGTCGCCGGTCGAGCACCCGGCGGTGCTTGGGTCCTGCGACTGGCTCGCGCAGGAAGGATGGGACGTAACATTTCTGCCTGTAGACGAAACCGGATTGGTGAGCCCCGGCGACCTGGAAGCGGTAATTCGTGACGATACGGTCCTGGTCAGCGTAATGCACGCCAACAATGATGTCGGGACTGTCGAGCCGATAACGGAACTGGGCGGAATCTGCCGCGACCGGGGCGTTTTGTTCCATACGGACGCGGTACAGTCGGTCGGCAAACTACCGGTGAACGTCGAGCAGCTTAACGCGGATATGCTGGCGATAGCGGCCCATAAATTTTACGGTCCTAAAGGCGTAGGCGCTTTGTACGTGCGTTCCG
>CBDUXC010000240.1:0-4032 GCA_965371065.1 uncultured bacterium | reverse complement strand
CGTATAGAGACGTTTAGGTGAATCCTCCCAGGTATCGAATTTACGAGAATATAGCAACGGCGTCCGGAAGTGTCAACCGCAATCGTCCCCGGCTTAGCCAACTGGCACTACAACGTTCTGCGATGTACCGTAAAACACTTAAAAACCGGACTTAAAACGCAGTAATCTTGACTATTCCGGGGCGTTATGATAACGTATCGGCCAATCTGAACGCGTTTTACGGGAAGTTACGGCGCGACGATAGGAACGTGAAATGGTAGAGAAGAACCGCAAATACCTTGTAACGAGTGCGCTCCCGTACGCGAACGGGCCGCTCCATATAGGGCAAATAGCAGGCGCGTACCTGCCGGCCGATATTTACGCCCGGTACTTGCGTCTCGCCGGCGCCGACGTGATTTATATCTGCGGTTCCGACGAGCACGGCGTCCCGATTACCGTCGCCGCCGAACAAGAGGGGATGACGCCCCAGGAAGTGGCCGATAAGTACCACTACGCCAATAAACGGGCGTTCGAGCGTTTCGGTATGTCCTTCGACAACTACTCGCGGACGAGCCTGCGCGAGATACACTACCCCCTGGCCCGGCAGTTCTTCACCGAGCTCAACGACGCCGGATACATAACCGTCAAGGAATCGGAACAGCTTTATTGCCACGATTGCAAACGGTTCTTACCGGACCGTTACGTATCGGGTAAATGTCCCCACTGCGGCGCCGAGGCCCGCGGCGACCAGTGCGACGAGTGCGGCCGGTGGCTCGCCGCTCTGGAGTTGGAGGAACCGGCGTGCAAGATCTGCGGCTCGACGCCGGAACCGCGGAAGACGACCCACTGGTACTTGGAGCTTCCCAAATTCGCCGACTGGCTCCGGGAGTGGATCGGTGGCAAATCCGACTGGCGGGACAACGTACGCCGGTTCTGCCTCGGGTGGATAGACGAGGGACTCGAGGACCGGGCGATAACCCGCGACATTACCTGGGGCGTACCGGTCCCGCTGCCGGAAGCCGAGGGCAAGGTTCTCTACGTCTGGTTTGACGCGCCGATCGGCTACATCAGCTCCACTATAGAATGGGCCGAGAACCTGGGCGAGCCGGACCGGTGGAAGGACTACTGGCACGACCCTGAAACGAAAATGGTCCACTTCATCGGCAAGGACAACATCGTCTTCCACGCGATAGTATGGCCGGCGATGCTCCACGGTCAAACCGGCGTCGAGTACGTGCTTCCCGGCCAGATCCCGGCGAACGAGTTTCTGAACCTTGAAGGGCGCCAGATGTCCACGAGCAAGAACTGGGCCGTCTGGCTAGACGAACTGCTGGACGACTTCCCGCCGGACACGGTCCGCTACGCCTTGACGGCAAATGCCCCGGAGACCCGAGACTCGGACTTCACGTTCCGGGGTTTCGGCAGCCGTGTCAACGACGAGCTGGCCGACATATTCGGTAATTTCATCAACCGGTCTCTCGGGTTTATCGCCCGGTACCTGGGCAACAAGGTCCCGGAACCCGGCGAACTACTGCCTCAGGACCGGGAGTTGCTCGACTTTGCCTCCGCGCAAGTAGCGCGCGTCGGCGAACTGATAGAGAACTTCGAGATGAAGAACGCCCAGCGCGAGGCGATGAACGTCGCCCGGGCGGCCAACAAGTACTACAACGACGAAGAACCCTGGGCCCGGCGGAAAGACGACCCGGCCCGCTGCGGGACTATACTGAACGTATGCTGCCGGGTAGCCGGCGCCCTTTCGACGGCGATGGACCCGTTTACGCCCTTCGCCGCAGAAGAACTGCGGCGGATGCTCGGGATAAAAGAAATCCTGTCCTGGAAGGACGCGCCCGGATACGAACCGGCCGCGGGGGTGGAGTTGGGCGAAGTTAAAATACTCGTGCAGAAGATACCCGACGAAGAGATAGACAGACAGGTGGAGAAGTTAAAGGCGCAGTCCGCTCCGGCGGACGATGAAGCCAAACCCGAAGAGGTGACGACCGTGAGCGAAGTAGACTTTGACGATGTAACCAAACTTGGACTCGTTACGGCGAAGGTTCTCGAGTGCGATAAGGTCGAGGGCGCCGACAAGCTTCTGGTGATGAAGATAGACATCGGCGGCGAGGAGCGGCAGATAGTGGCGGGAATAGCGCCCTGGTATCAGCCGGAGGAACTGGTCGGGAAGGTAATCGTCGTGGTCGCGAACATGGTCCCGGCGACGATACGGGGGGTCGATTCCCGGGGGATGCTTCTGGCCGCGTCCGTCGGCGACGACGAAAACGTTCGCGTTCTTACCGTCGACGGCGACGTTCCGCCGGGGTGTAAGGTGACGTAGGTCTAAACTGAAGCCGTGTTTCTCTACTACGTAAGGTAAACACCGCCCGGCGAAACGGGCGGTGTTGTTTTTTAGTCGCTTTAACGCGTAGCTTAAGAACTTCTCTTCGTTTTTCGGGGGTACATTTATTCCTGTTCCCCCTTTTGGGGTTTACGTACATTATCTCGCGCTACATATATACCGTTGTTTGAATATCCGGCGGTCGTGTTATAACTTCCGAGCCGAGCATATAGACTCGTACTCGACGCGCGCCTTTTCGATTCGTTCGTTTTCGAGGTCCTCTAACAATTCGGCGCGGGTTTTTTCGGAGCCGATGAGTTCGCCGTAAAATTCGCCCCCCCTTATTTCTTCAAGTAGTTCCGCCAGGCGGTTTTTAATCCGGTCGTCGATTAACCTGCTTCCCCGAGTAGCCCCGCCGTAAAGAGCGGTAAACGAAATACGTTTCCTCATCCCCGAAATACCGTACTCGAAAAGCAAGTCAGCGATATATTTTATTTCCCTCACACACTCGACGTAAGCCAAAGCCGGAGGGTAACCGGCTTCCACGAGGGTATCGAAAGCCGCTTCGGCCAACGCCGGTATGCCGCCGCAGAGGACGGCCTGTTCGCTGAATAAGTCCATGACGGCTTCGGCTTCGAAGGTCGTTTTTATTACGCCGAGCCTGCCGCAGCCCAGAGCCTTCGCATAAGCGAAAGCTACGTCCCAGGCGCCGCCCGTAACGTCCTGATAGACCGCGGCCTTGGCGTTCAAGCCGCTTCCGTTCAGATATAGTTCGCGAAGTAGTCTTCCCGGCCCCATCGGCGCTACAAGTATCACGTCATATCTTTCTTCCAAAGCCAGCCCGCCGAATTGGACGGCGGCCCCGTGGGCGAACAAGAGCCGGCTACCCTGTTTCAACGCCGGGCCGACTTCTTCTTCGAAAACGGCCGGTATGGCCTCGTCGGGTACAAGTAAAGCTACTATGTCGGCGGCAGCCGTCGCTTCGCTTACGTCAAATACTGGGAAACCGTCGCGTTCGGCGTCGGCGCGCGTACAGCTCCTTTGACGCAAACCTATTACCATGTCCAGGCCGCCGTCTTTTAAGTTAAGCGCCTGCGCGCGGCCCTGGTTCCCGTAGCCTATAATGGCTACTTTACGGCCAAGTACGGGACCTAAACTGATATCGCTGTCGCGACGGACGATTATATTCTTAACGTCGTTCGGCATACAGGGTTGGTTCCTCCGATAACGCACGTTAACGCCGTGCGGCGCGTTATACGTCGTTCTCCTCCCATATCAAAATACGCCCGCAGTTTTCGCACACCTCGAGCGAGTTCATCGCCCTTATCCGGTCGATTCGCATAGGCGGAATGGTTACGTAACACCCGTTGCAAACGCCGTTCTTTACGGGTACAATCGCTCGCTCCGAGAACTTCGAGTAGTAACGCTTATAAAGGCTTCTCAAGTCGTTTCGGATATCCTCCATCTTCTTGTCTTTCCCGGTAGCGAAGTCTTCGAACTCCTGGAGGATGAAGTCGATATCTTCGTCCGTCAACTCGCCGGCGCCCTTCAGCCCTTTAAAAGCCTCTTGCAATGAACTCAAACTTTTGTCGATGTTCCGGAGTTCATGTAATACATTGAGCTGGTTCTTCATCTCTTTTCGTTCTTTGGACGTATCGTCTGGCATTTTACCTCCAACCCAAGTCTACGGTATCGCCTTCCTTGCGCCCCTGGCGGGGCGT
>CBDUXC010000239.1:0-4048 GCA_965371065.1 uncultured bacterium | reverse complement strand
GCGAGTGCATACGCGCAATAGCCGAGTGCCGGAAAGCGTGGTCCGGGTCTCTAGCCGCGCGACGTGCCGAGTTGGTGGCGGCCTGGTACCTTTGCCGTATGTTCGGCATGAAGGACGCCGGCGGGGGACAGGATGACCTGCGGTCCGCCATACGGCGTTCGGTAAACGACGCGGTCAAGCGAGGCGCAATTTAGGGTGACGAACGCAGGTTGAAACGAGCGCGAAGCAGTTTAAAATATATACCCTGTTTTCCTTCTCGGAGGAACCGCCTGTACCGTTAAAGGACACGGCGGTTTGTGTCGTAATCGACGTTCTCCGAGCGACGACTACTATGGTCGCGGCGTTGGCGGCGGGGGCTGTCGTAGTTTACCCGGTAGCTGACGTTGCGAAGGCTTTCGAACGCCGCGACGAGCTGAGAGCAACCGGCGTACCTGTGTTATTAGGCGGCGAGCGCGGCGGTTTTCCCGTCGCCGGCTTCGATTTAGGGAACTCGCCGTTGGAATACACGGAGAAGGCCGTTACCGGGAGAGCTTTAGTATTAACTACGTCGAACGGTACGGCGGCGATGGAAGCTATGTCGCCCGCGCCGACGCTGTTGGCGGCCGGGTTTGTAAACATCGACGCTACCGCGGAGTTCGTTCGCGGCCACGGGGGTGCGGTGGTACTTTGCTGCAGCGGAAAAGGCGGCCGTCCGTCGCGGGAGGATATCATGTGCGCCGGCGGCATAATTGACCTCTTGAAAGATAGTGAACCTGTTTTGGACGACTGTTCCGTTATCGCGGCGGATTTGTATGAACGCGATAAAGAAGATCTGGGAGGAATGTTATTGAATCGGACCGAGCACGGTCGATATCTCGCCGGTATCGAGTTCGGCTCGGATTTGCCGGCGGTTGCCGCTGTTGACCGGTATCCGATAGTAATCGGTCGCGGGGAAGACGGCGGTTTCGTTATTATATAGTCGATGTACGCGGGACGTATATACTTGAGCGAAAATGAAGGCGCCGGGCCGGGCGCAAGGTCGGGGTTCGACCGGGCGTTGGAGTACGAAGCGGCCGGCCGCGTCGCGACCGCTTGCGCCGAGTATAAAGCGTACGCGGAGGAGTGTACCGCCGCCGGTAGATACTCGGAAGCTATTACTTGCCTGCTGAAGGTGGATAACTACGGTTATATGGATATAGACGGCCGTAAGGGCCTTGCGGAGCTTTATAGTTTAAACGGCCAACGTGAAAAATCCGCCGAAGTTTATGAATCGGCGGCGGAAGATTTAACGGCCCAAGGCAAACCCGACGACGCCGTAGAAACGTTACGCTGCGCCGTGGCGGAACTGCCGGACCAGATGTCATTGGTGTACTATCTCGCTCGATTGTACGAAGACCTGGGTATATCGGCCCACGCTGTTTCGCTGCTTATGGAGGTTATTCACGAGCGCCCTGACGATACCGACGCTATGCTCGCGCTCGCGAACTTGTACCGAAACCGCAACTCGGCGACCGAAGCCGTTGATATGTTGATGCGCGCCGCCGAAGTACACGAACGTCGAGGTGATACGGCGGCGGTGGCGGAGGTTTACCGGTTAGTACAGGAAGTGGTCCCCGACAACCTCGGCGTGCTGAAAAGACTCGTTGATATATACGACGAGCTGGGCGACGATGAGCGTGTCGTCGGATATATGCACGCGATAGCCCGAGCGTGTCTCGACCAGGGCACCAGAGAACGGGCGCTTAATATCTACGCCGCGATACTGAACCTGAACCCCGACGACGAAACAGCGCGTAAGTACGTCGGCGAATCGGTTCAGTTCGTCTCGGTAATGCCCCAGGTGGAGCGTCCGTCGGAACGGGCGGTCGGGAAAGAACCGCGGCACGTTGAAAAACCGCTCGAGACGGAAAAGGAAACGGTGCCCGGGAGTTCCTCGGAGGTTGCCGGGGCCGCCGAAATAAAGACGGATTTTCCGCCGGACAGAACGGTTCGTACGGCTCGCGACCTGCTCGGCTTCGACCCGGAAAAGGAGTTCGGCGACGGCAAGGCCGACCCGCAGGTGAACTACGACCTGGGCTTGGTATACCTGGAGATGGGCTTGACCGAAACCGGTATCGAGTATCTTCAGAAAGCGAGCCGCGATCCGGCGCTGCGGGTCAGGGCATGCAACTTGCTCGGCTTATCTTTTTTAGAATTGGGTATGCCCGAAATCGCGGTAAAGGAGTTCGAGCGAGGTCTGGAAACGCCCGGCTTGAACGAAGACGAAATCGTCGGCCTGTCCTATAACCTGGCTTCGGCGTACGAAGCAACGGGAAACGTCGAAGGCGCTTTGGAAGAGCTGCGTCGCGTCTATTCTGTCAATATTAACTACCTTAACGTAAAAGACAGGCTGAAAGCTCTGATGCAAAAGCAGTTGGAAGACGCCGGCTAGTACGTTGTAACCTCTTAATAATAAAAAGAACAGGCGGCGCGACCGCCTTTTACTATACGCGGAGAACCGTTTGTGTTAATCCCGCCGAGGCCACAGCGCCAGCCCGCCGCACTCGTCCTGCGGTTCTCGTACCGGCGAGTCGCCGAGAAGCTCGATAATAGTAAGCTCGCAGACGAACACTTCGCAGCCGGGCATGCAGTGCCCGCCGAAGGCGTTCCCGTCCCGGTCCGAAAGCGTCAGGTGGCAGTGAACGAACGGTTCGCCGTCCTTCAGGCTAACGTTCCCTGTTAAAGCGCATATCTCCAGATCCCGGTTTACGTAGTTTACGTGGTATTCCTCTTTTTCGGCGTCGAATATTCCGACGGCCGCTTTCCTTAAAGCGCCTATTCCGCTGATTAGCCCCGCTCGGACTCCCGATTGGACCACTTTTTCGGTAATCCCTTCAAGCAGGTCCGCCGCCGGCGCCAACCGGACCAGGAACGTTCGCCCCGTTTTCAGTTCGTACATATTAACTCACCGTCGATTTTTACCCTTGAATCTTTCTACCAGTTCGATAAAGGCTTCTTCGCTTCTGCGCATGTTATCTTCGAGTAAGCCGCGGGCTCGGACGATTTCCTCGTTCGGTTTGCGGACCCCGGCCCGACGGTCCGTGTCCCGGGCCGCCGCGATTATCGCCCGGGCAAGCGCGTCCGGGTCGTCCAACGGTATTATAGTCCCGTTCTCGCCGTCGGTCACCCATTGGGTGCAGGCCGGGATGTCCGAACATACCGGGTAGCAGCCGCATATCATCCCCTCAAGGAGCGAGATGTTGGCGCCGTCGGACCGCGAGACGTTCACGTATATGTCCGCGCCCCGCAGACCGTCGGCTACGACGGCCATAGGTCGCGAACCGCGGAAATCCACCCGGTCGGCGACGTCGAGTTCCCGGGCCAATTCCTCTATCCCCGGCCGTTCCGGACCGTCGGAGTACATAACCAGACATGCCCTCGGCAGCTCATCGAGCACCTTTGGTAGAGCGCGGATAAGCTGCTCAAGGTTGTAGACCGGGCGGAAGTGCCGGGTCGATATAAGTACGATTTCGTCGGCCGGCCGGGGCGCCCGGTTCGTCGGCGCGAAGACCGCCGGGTCCAGCCCGAAATGGTTGACGATGACCTTCGAGCGGTCCGCGTCCAAGTCCTCGGCCAGTACGTCGGTCATATGGTCGGCCATGGACGTTATAAGGTCCGCCCGACTAAGCGCGTACGCGATGCGTTTCTTGTCCGGCCACGACCGCCGGGGAGGAGCCGTCATCCAACAGCCGCACCGCGGCGTTTATCTGACCGGCGGTTATCCGGCCCTTGGAGGAAAGCAGATTCGGACACGTCGTCGGCACAAGCAACAGGGGTGTGCCGCCGGGAAGCTCCTGCAGGGCCGGAAAGCCATCCCTGGGCAACCAGGGCTCGAAGTAACGCGCAAACCGCCTCCGGCGCACGGACTCGAAGGTATAGAGATCGTGATTGCCCGGCAGCACAAACAGTTGAAGACCGAGCGCCTGGAGACACCGCGCAAATGCGGCACCCATGGCGCATTCGTCCTCCGTGGCCGTCGATGTGAAGTCCCCGGTAGCGATTATTCGAGGGATCTCCAGGCTGGCGAGTG
>CBDUXC010000238.1:0-4049 GCA_965371065.1 uncultured bacterium | reverse complement strand
CCTCCATCTCCTGTACCGCCCGCTGTTTGCCCCGGTCTTTCAGCCCGGCGTAGAACCACGGATAGACCTCGTTTATTACCGCTTCCGCTGTCTCTTCGAAACCGGTGAGGGCTCGGAGGTACAGGCAGCTCTTGTCCTCGGTCCCCGAGTTCCTCGCGAACGCGGCGACGACCTGGCGGTCGTTGTAGTAAACTCCCAGGTAGACCATCTCCGGTTCTTCGGGGAAGTGCGTAGCCTTAATATCTAACCCGGCGGCCGCTTTCGCCAAAGCGGCTTCGAGCCGGTCCCGCAGCTCCGCTGCGAATTCCGTACCCTCGAAGAGTTTTTCCTTCCGGGTGAAGTAAACGTACCGGTTCGCTTTGTACCCCCGTTCGAACGGGTCCGCCAGTTTACTGAGAGCGTCGTTAATATCCGGGGCGTTCTCGATTATCTCCGCGGCGGCGGCCAGCGTGTTCAACGCCGACTTAAGCCCGTTGCCGGCGGCGAACGGGACCGGGCCGCCCGGCGTCTCCAGAGAACCGAAGGTTATCGCGTGCCCCGTCTCCTCGCATCCTACGGCGAACCCGAGCGCCGGTCCGGGGAAACCGGCGTAGCACGCGGCCGGTAGATATGGCCGCGCTTCCTCCAGTAGTTCCGATATGGAGCCGGCCGCAGCCAGTTCGCCGGCGGCGATTTCCCCGGCGGCGTCGGCGAAGTTTTTGCGTTTTTAGTCGGGCGCGGTTCGCCCCGCGTATTCCAACAAGCGCCGCGTCGCGTCCAGCAATATCCATGTATCGCCCACGGGATTTAGAACCGGTGCAAACCCCAGGTCCTCCGCCGCGTCGGAAATGCCCAGGTCGCTCTCGACGGTATTAAGGAAACCCGCGCCCTCGATTTCTCTCCCGTACTTATTCGCCAACAGCTTACCTTGGAGTATGGCGCATTCATCGCCCGATAACACAGCAACGGATTCGGACGAAGGGAGGTACACAAGTAGGAAGAAACGGTCGCCGTCGGAGTCAAAGACGGCGGCCGCCAGCACTTTATGACCCGACCCGAGTTCGTCTGAACGCGTTCCGGCGAGCTCGGCTATCTTAGCAAACGCGGGATACGTCTTCCACCTGCCGCCGGTATACTCGGCGATCGGGATTTGTGAGAATCCTTCCAGGTCGGCGACGCCGCTCAGGTGGTTGACGCGCCCGTCGCCGTCGTCCTGATTGACCTCGTGTACCTCGGCGCCCCAATACGACAATACTTCCGCGGCCAGACCCGTGTACGCGCCCCGGGCCGGGTCGACCACCAGAACGAACCTGCCGAGCCCCCCGGTCTCGAGCCAGGCGTTTTCCGGCGCGGCGTGGAACCGGATGAACAGGTTTCGTAGTTCGGCGCGCACGTCTTTTTCGGTCCCGGTAGGTTCGATTCCCGTTAACTTATCCCAATCTACGGCGGCAATACGTTCGGTTAAACCTACGTCGTCCTCGGGGAGAAGCTTCAACGCGGTAGGCGCCAGGAATATTTTGATACCGTTCTGTTCTGCCGGGTTGTGGCTGGCCGTTATCATCATCCCGCCGTCGGCGCCCCCGGTTGCTACGTACATCGGTACCGCCGGCGTGGGCGCTATGCCGGCGACCAACGCGGCGCAGCCGGCTTTCCGAACGCCACGGACGACGGCGCGCGTAAAAAGCCCGTCCGGGTCCCGCGGATCCCAAGCTACTAATACGCGCGCGCCTTTTCCCGCGCGTTCCCGGACGGTCTCGGCGAATGCGAACGCGTACCCTTCTAAAAAACCTTCGGTCAGGACGTCCCGCTCAATGAACGCTTCGGCCGGATTCAAACCCGCCAGCGACGGGTCGGCCGACGGGAGCACCGTCCGACGTATCCCGTCGGTGCCCTGAATCCGCGGCGGCATTTCTACTTTCTTAGGGGACATCTTGCGGGTCGCGCTTTCTTACGATTTTCTGGGTTTGCTCGAGTTTTAACACGCTTTCGGCCGGGATGAATCCGCGGACGTTGGCGTTGGCGTAGATAATCGTCCGCGGTCCCACGACGGTGCCCGGGTTGAGCACCGAGTTGCAGCCTATTTCGACGCCGTCGCCCAGGATCGCCCCTATCTTGCTGAGACCGGTATCCACGGTTTTATCGCCGTGTCTAAAGACGATGTTCTTATCGGCGGATATCTTCCAGTTGGAGAGCTTGACGCCGGCGCCCAGGTTCACGTCCAACCCGAGGATACTGTCGCCCACGTAGTTATAGTGGGGCGCGTGGCTTCCCTCCAGCATCAGGCTGTTCTTCACCTCGCTGGAGTTGCCGACGACGCACCGGTCGCCTATTATCGCGTCGCCCCGGACGTACGCGCCGGCTCGTATCTCGCATTCGGCGCCGATGTAGGTCGGGCCCTTGACGACCGCTCCCGGTTCGACGACGGTCCCGGGCCCGATCGCGACGTCGCCTATAATGTACGCGCCCGACATTACGTCGCCCAGGACGTCCGCCGACGCCAACTCCGCCGCAATGTCGTGAAGGGACATCAGTACGTCCCACGGCCACTCCAGGTCTTGTAGGTACTCGGCCCAGGAGGTCTTCGACAGGTCGAACAGGCGCGACGGCGCGATATCTTCTTTTATCCCCATTTTTAGCTCCTTACCAGGGTCGTTAAAAACCGTGGCTGGCGGACAGATACCCTTTGAACTCCTTCGAGAACGTCGCTTCGGCCCGGGCGTCGAGAACGAACGGTTCCCGTACGTGTAAGCGGAGGGCGGGGCCGTAGCCGTACGCCAGGTCCTTCAGCTCGATCGGCTCGCCCGGGTCCCAGGTCCGCCCAACGTCGAAGAACGCGGCGCCTACGAACCACGCGTCGAACACCGGAAGGCGGAACAAATCGCGGCGTATCTCAAAGGAACCTACTAACATCCGGTTACCGACAACGTTATTATAATCGACCGCCCGCAGCATTTCCAGCCCTTCGATACCGAATCGCTTGAAGTAGGGAGTAGAGTCGGTGGAATAACCGCCTACTCCGCGCAGGGCAAGGGTCGAGAAGCCGCCGGGCGTCACGTAGAAGCGTACGTCGCACTCCGCCTTGCGGTACGTATAGACGCCCAACGATTTATCGGCTAACTCGCTTGAAATTTTCGCGTATATGCCGGACGTGGGCGTGTATTCGACGTCCCGGCGGTTGAACTCGAGATAAGGTTTAATCGATACAAGGTTCGTTGTGCCGTCGACGCCCAGGCGCCCGAACGGGTCGGTCTTGATGCTCTCGTCGTAGAAGTTTCGGCGCTCCCACGCGAGCTCCGCGCCGAAGCTGTCGGTCGAGTTGAAGTTGTAGCCGACGCCCCCGGCGACGCCGACGGTTTCGACGCCGAAGTACTCGCCGGGGACGCCCCGGTAGTTTTCTACTTCGATACGGTCGTCGTTCTCGTAGAAGACGCGCCCGCCGAAGATGAAATCGGAACCGAAGAACCAGGGCTGCTTGAAGTCGAACTTGAGGCGGTTGATGCCCACTGTGGCGCCTATTCGTAGGGCCCGTCCGCCGATGTTCTCTTTCGCGACGCCCACTTTCCACAAGTCCGCCGAGAACGACCATGAGTTGCGCTCCCGTACGGCGACGAGTATTACCGCCCGGGCCGGGTCCGAACGCGGGAGGTCGTAGACGTTAACCCGCCTGAAGAAGAACGTGTTTTCCAGGTTTTGCCGTGTACGCTCGAGCCGCTTATCCAGTTCGGCCTGGGTCAATCGGTCTCCGACGGCGAACGCGCAGTATTTGGTGATTACGTCGTAACGGGTATGCTCGTTGCCGTACGTCCGTATCTCGGCGACGGCGATTTTCCCGTCGGACGAAGCGCCTGACGCAACGGAAAATAGAAAAAAGAAAGCAAGGATGATCCGATTATACAAAGTATGTTCCCGTATAAAACATAGGGTACGAAATCGATTAGCGTTCGAAAGAAAACTCACCCCGCGGCCGACGTCGGCGAACCGGTTAGTCGGACGTTCCTGCTTCGCTTCCCTTGTTTCGCCGGCGGTGTTTGAAGTGTAGGTAAACCCAGACGGCGAAACCGGCGATTAGT
>CBDUXC010000237.1:0-4059 GCA_965371065.1 uncultured bacterium | reverse complement strand
GAAATGTCGCCAGTTTTCGGTTGCGGGCGTGGGGGGCGTAACATATACTAGTTTTGATGGAATTTGGTCCGGCATATATATCGCCGGTATTTAAGAAAGCGGGGTAGAACGCTTTGGACATAAATTTTATACGCCGGCTCGTTGATATTCTGGAAGAAAACAACCTGGTAGAAATCGAGGTAAGTACACTGTTCAAGAAGGTCCGGATTTCGCGCGGCGCCGCAATCGGCTCCGTCGCCGCGGCAATTACTGCACAGTCGGCGGGTCCCGCGGTTTCGGCGCCCGGGGCCGACGAGACGGTGCCCGCGGTTGTAGAAGAAGAAACGGGGCTTGTAGAGGTAACTTCGCCGATGGTCGGTACGTTCTACCGGGCGGCGTCCCCCGACGCGGATCCGTACGTAGAGGAGGGGCAATACGTAGAAAAAGGCGCCGTCATCTGCATTATTGAGGCTATGAAGATAATGAACGAAATCGAAAGCGAATACGGCGGAACGATACGTAAGATAAAGATGTCGAACGCCGAGCCTGTGGAATACGGCCAGATGCTGATGACGATAAAACCGGGTTAAACGGGGGGCGTGAGGTACTCGCTTGTTCGATCGAATCCTGATAGCGAACCGGGGCGAAATTGCCGTACGGATAATACGTACCTGCCGCGAGTTGGGCGTCGAAACAGTTGTGGTCTACAGCGAAGCCGACGCCGATTCGCTGGCCGTTCGTATGGCGGATAAGGCGATTTGTATAGGGCCGCCGCCGGCGGGTAAATCATACTTGAACGTCCCCAGGATGATCGCCGCGGCCGAAGTAACCGACGCCGAGGCCGTCCACCCCGGCTATGGTTTCCTGGCGGAGAACCCTTATTTCGCGGAAGCATGCGAAGCGTCCAATATCGCTTTTATCGGGCCTACGTATGACGTTATAGCTAAGATGGGCGATAAAGCCCTGGCCCGGGGGTTGATGGGGAAAGCCGGCGTGCCGCTGGTCCCGGGGAGCGACGGCCCCGTAAAGAACGAAGACGAAGCGATAGGCGTCGCCAGGGAAATCGGGTATCCGGTGATAGTGAAAGCGTCGGCCGGCGGCGGCGGCCGCGGGATGCGAATCGCCCATACGGACGCGTCGCTGCCGAAGGCTTTTACCGCGGCGCAAGTCGAAGCCGAAGCCGCTTTCGGAAACCCGGAAGTTTACGTCGAAAAGGTAATCGTTAACCCGAGGCACATTGAGGTCCAGATAATAGGCGACGGCCGGGGCGATATCGTAGTCCTGGGCGAGAGGGACTGTTCGATTCAAAGACGCCACCAGAAACTGGTCGAGGAGTCGCCGGCGAGCAACTTACCGCGTAAAACCCGCGACAGGATTTTCAAGTCCGCTCTGGCGGGCGCCCGCGCTGTAGACTACCGATCCGCAGGGACCGTGGAGTTCCTGGTGGACGAGGAAGGGAAACCTTACTTTATTGAGATGAACGCCAGGGTCCAGGTGGAGCATCCGGTTTCCGAGATGGTTTCCGGAATCGACATTATAGAACAGCAATTGCGGGTCGCGGCCGGCGGGGACCTGCGAGGCCTTGACGTGGAGCTGGACGGGCACGCTATCGAATGCCGGATTAACGCCGAGGACCCGAAGCATAATTTCAGGCCCGTGCCGGGTGAGATAACCTCGTATCTTCCGCCGGGCGGGACGGGCGTACGCGTGGACAGCCACGTTTATACGGGATACGTCGTGCCAAAGGAGTACGACTCACTTCTGGCGAAGCTTATCGTTTGGGCGCCGACGAGGGTCGAGGCGTGCGAGCGGATGAAAAGAGCGCTCGGCGAGACGGTAATCGAGGGCGTGCCGACTACAATACCCTTACACATGGCTATCGTCCAATCGGAGCTTTTCAGGAAGGGCGGCCCGACGACTTCGTTTCTAGACGAATTCGAAAGCGAGTTCCGGTAGAAGGTTTCGTCGCCGACGGAATTTACACGGAGGTAGTTAAAAGACTAAAAAGGACGGGGACATTCTGGATAAATTTATCGAAGATGGTTAATTGAGGGGTGAGTTCGGTGTTAATAAGCGGGAACTGTTCCAGTTTAATTATTATTACCAGCCCAAGTGATACCGGATATAGAGGACGCTGCAATGATCCTTTCGCCAATTCAGCCTGCCTTATAACCGAGGACGAAAAAAAGAAGTGTGAAGAGGGCTATTTTTGTTGTTATTTCTCCGAGCTTTACACTGAGTACCATTATTTCTGCCACAGGGATATCTGGCGACGTTTTATCAAGCCCCACGAGAACGGCTTGGAGCTTATCTTATTTTGTTACCTTTCCGATAAGAAGGAACTTGTCGGGTCAGGTTTCTTCGGTGGTATCGCGTCCGGTTCCGCGTACCGGGACATTAACGCCGGGTGTTTCGTAAAGGACGCCGAAGGCGATTACCGGTATGTCGTCGGCGCACAGGACGGCTCAGTTCGCTTCCCGTACGATATCATTTTACCCAAGTTAAATTCGCTTTCGCCGGCCGGTTTTATCAGGACGGTTTCGGACGAGGAAATGGTGTCGATTCTTAAGAAAGCCCGGTCCGTCATCGAGCGCATCGAGAACTCGGCGGATACGGAGGCGATAAGCGGTATAGACGGCGCTATCGGGGTAATATCGGAGACCCTTCGGGCGGCTGGCCCGGATCGCCGCGACGGTGCGGTGTCGGTGGAACTGGCTGATTGGCTGAAGAAAATGTTCGACGATACGGAGGAAATACCGGTAACCGACCTTAAAACCCAGGTGTCGGAGCTGCAGGACAGGGCCGCGGCGACCGAAGACCCGCGGCACTTCCTTATCGCGTCCAAACTTCAGTTGCTGAACGGCGATTATAAGTACGTTCTGAGTCTCGCTAATTTCTGTTATTTCTACGGACATAAGCTCAAGAGAGAACAGGATTACAGGGGTGCCAAAGGGGCTTTCGCCGAAGCTATTAAGTTTTATTTATTAGACCCCGTAGAGAAGAAGTGGAAGAAGGATTACATAGAAAAGTGCGTCGGCGAGTTCTTGAAACTTACGGCGTTCGACGTAGCCGACGAGTACGGCGAGGACCAGAGTTTCGAGGATTTCTTCGCCGTTGTGTCGGACAAGGTCGGGCTATTAGAAGACCATATACGGATCGAGGATTTAGGCCGGCGAATCGAAATTCAATATTATTCATCTCGTTTGGAAAGGTTCTGGGACCGGGGAGATACGGAAGGTTATATCGGTTTCTTTGCTGAAAATGTCGCCGGGCGTCCGTTTGAAGACGACATAAAACCGGTTCTGGCGGCGCGTTACTATCAACTTCTTGCGAAAGATTTAGAGCAGCGGTGTACGGACGACGCGTTAACGGAAGCGGCCGAGTACAGGCGCGTCGCCGCGAGCAAACAGCGAAACCGGAACGACGGTTCGTTGACCGTATCCGCTCACGAGGATTTAATCGAGATGAACAAGGACCTTGCGCTGGTCGCGTATCGGCAGGGGGACGTCTCAAGGTTCCTTGACCGCATTGACGAAGCGATAGATACGGCCCGTCGGGTTTACGAGTCCGAGCCGACACGCCGCCGGCGGGAGAACATCTATTTCCTCGAGGGGTTGAAATATCGCAACTTGGCTAAGAAACCTGGTGGATCGGCCGTTGCCGAAGTCGCCCGAGAACGAACCGGACGTGCCGAAACCTCTCTTGAAGGAGTCGGTACGGACGATATCGATGAAAAAGCCGTTTCGGCAATTCTGTCCGACGACGGAACTTCCGGTTTCGCCGAAGCACTGGACGTAACAAGAGCACGGCTGAGCGAAGCCGAAAGAACTGTGGGGGAAACGCCGTACGGCGAGAGGGGTTTACGTCCATTATCGACCTTGTCCGCGGCGCTTTCGTTCTGTCTGGTGGACGAAGTGGGTGAAGACGAACTCTGGGAGTTCATAAGCGAAATAGCTGAGTGCCGGAAAGCGTTTTCCGGTTCTCTAGCCGTGCGAATTGCCGAGTTGGTGGCGGCCTGGTACCTTTGCCGTATGTGCGGCATGAAGGACGCCGGCGGGGGACAGGATGACCTGCGGTCCG
>CBDUXC010000236.1:0-4063 GCA_965371065.1 uncultured bacterium | reverse complement strand
CTCTCGAAAACATCAAGGAGGCTATAGAAGCTTACGTTGAGAGCCTTAAGAAACACGGCGAACCGATACCGGCTGAGTTCGATGTAGAAGTGGCAGTCTAGAATGGTAAAATTACCGAGGGATATTTCCGGTCGCGAACTTATCAAAGCGCTTAAGAAAATAGGTTATTATGTCGATCACCAAAAGGGAAGCCACGTTATACTTTATAATCGCTCGCCGGGGTACCCGAGGTTATCGGTTCCCGACCATAAGAATATTCGAATCGGGTTATTGCGGACGATAATTAGGGACGTAGGGCTATCCGCCGAGGAATTTTTAGGCTTATTATAAAATAATTAACAAATAAACGATTTTTCGGATAAACTAGTATATCCCGGAATTCTCCTTCACCGAACCTACCGAACTACCGTACAGATATTAAGTAACACTAATACTTTACGGAGGAAACCCCCTATGAAAATCAAGGACTACGAACTGCCGGACGAGCTGTACTACCGCGGCGAACACGCTTGGGCCAGTTAGGTTACGAGAAGGAAACTCCTAAGTATTCACGACCCCGAAGGATTTAACGGAGCGCGAAAGATGGACATTGAGGATATAAAGAGGAAGATATCGCCGATACTGAAAGAGTACGGGGTATCGAGGGCCGGGGTTTTTGGTTCTGTAGTAAGGGGAGAGGAAAGGGACGACAGCGACGTTGATATTTTAGTGGAAATAGAGCGAAGAATGAGTTTGCTTGACTTCGCCGGACTAAAGTTAGAACTCGAAGAAGCTCTTGGCAGAAAGGTTGATTTAGGAGAATATTCGACAATTAAACCGATTATCAGGAAGCAAATATTGAGTGAAGGAGTGGCTATCTTAGAATTTAAATAACGTAATTTCCAAAGATTAGCGCGGAGGACACCCCCTATGAAAATCAAGGACTACGAACTGCCGGACGAGCTGTACTACCACGGCGAACACGCCTGGGCCAAGCTTGAGGGCGACGGCCGGGTTCGGGTCGGGATGAACGACTTCTTCCAGAAGGCCGCCGGCGAAATCGTCTACGTCGACCTGCCCTTCGAGGATGACGACGTCAGCCAGGGCGAGACCTGCGGTAAGATTCAGTCGTCGAAGTGGGTCGGCAAGTTCGTCGCACCGATTTCCGGCACCATCGTCGAAGTGAACGAGGAGCTTGAGGGCGATAGCACTCTCATCAACAGCGACCCGTACGGCGCCGGATGGATTATGGTCCTGGAGCCCGGGGACTGGGACGGCGAGAAGGGGGACCTGCTCTTCGGCGAAGAGGCCGTAACCAAGTGGCTCGAAGGCGAGATGAAGAAGGCCGAAGAAGGCGCCGGCTAGTAAATACCGCCGGATTCATCCGGCGAAGCCGGTATCTACGGCGACGGGAACGTCGAAACGCCTTGAAACACGCGTCTCTATGATGTATAGTAGAAGCGCTTAGTTGACTCGCTAGGCGTTTTTTCGACCCAATGCTTGTGAAATAATTAACAAATCCTCTTTAAAAGAGCGCCTACTGTGGCGCGCGTCGCGCGCGCCCGATTAGGCGCGGTCGGTAGTTCACTAACAGGGGGGCCGAGATGAAACTAGACGTTCCATTCGGAAAAGATACCGTCCCGCTCGAAGTGCCGGATTCGGCCGAAGTCGTCTATCCCAACGAGGTAGAGGTCCGGGACGAAGGGCAGGTCCTGGCCGGCGCGCTGGCCGAACCGGTAAACGCGCCGACCTTCGCGGAGTTCATCGGCGGGCCGGGCAAGACGCTGGTCATCGTCAACGACGCGACGAGGCCGACGCCTACGGCCCGGGTCCTGAGTCTTATTCGCGACGAGCTCTCGGGCGCCGACTGCTCCTACATCGTCGCGACGGGCGCCCATCGGGCTTCGACCGACGAGGAGCTCGGCGAAATCTTCGGCGATATGTTGGGCGACGTCCGGGACCGGGTGATAATGCACGACGCGAACGCCGAAGAAGATATGGTACACATTGGCACCAGCAAGAACGGCACCGAGATGTACGTGAACAAAGCCGGCGTCGAAGCGGACAAGATAGTCATCGTCGGCTCCGTCGAGCCCCACTACTTTGGCGGGTACACCGGCGGCCGTAAGGCTTTCCTGCCGGGTATCGCGTCGCGGCATACGATAACTCAGAACCATAAGTACGCGCTTCGGCCCGAAGCGAGGGCGCTGGCCCTCGACGGCAACCCGGTTCATGAGGATATGATCGACGCCCTAAAGACTATCGAGGACAAGGCTATCTTCTCGATAATGACGGTGCTCGACGGCGAACACCGTATCTACGCCACCACGGCCGGGCACATCCACGACAGCTTCTACGCGGCGATCGACGACGCCAACGACGTGTTCTGCGTACCGGTCTCGGGCGAAGCCGACATAGTCGTAAGCGTGGCACCCTACCCGATGGACATTGACCTGTACCAGTCCCAGAAGGCGCTGGACAACGGCAAGCTTGCGATGGCGCCCGGCGGGATACTTATTATGGTCTCGAAGTGCCGTATGGGGGTCGGCGACGAGGCGTTTCTGGACCTGCTCGCGAGCTCTTCCACGCCCCAGGAGACGCTGGCCAAACTCGAGAGTGATTATAAGCTGGGGTGGCACAAGGCCGGCAAGATGGCCGAAATCGCCGTCAAGGGCGAGATGTGGGGGGTTACCGACCTGGAAGACGAAACGGTATCCAAAGCGTTCATTAAACCGTATCACGACCTCCAGGAGGCGTTCGACGCGGCCCTTGCTGCGAAGAGTTCGGACGCTCGGGTGCTCGTGATGATGAGCGGCTCTATGTCTATACCGATGTTTAACTAATAAAAAGCTTTTGTAAGCAGAGGAGTCTTATGGATAAGAAGGTAATAGAAAAACTCGAGGTTATCGTCGGGCCGGACCGCTGCACCACGTCGGTGGTCGAGCTTGCGGCGTACGGCGCCGACTCGAGCATTCACTACCACAGGCCGGAGGTCGTGGTCCAGCCGCTGACCGCCGAGGAAGTCTCGGAGGTAATGAAGCTGGCCAACGAGTATAAAATCCCGGTGGTCCCGCGGGGCGCCGGCTCGGCCCTCTGCGGCCACGCGGTACCCATCTTCGGCGGGATTATAATGGACCTGCAGTGGATGAACAAGATTAAGGAAGTCCACGAGACCGACCTGTACTGCGTAGTAGAGACGGGCGTTATTTACGCGAAGTTGAACGCGCATTTAAAGCCGAAGAAGTTCTTCTTTCCGCCGGCGCCCGGCTCGGGCGACATCGCGACGATCGGCGGTATGGTCATCTCCAACGCGTCGGGCGTCAACGCCGTCAAGTACGGCGCGACACGGGACTACGTCCTCGGCCTCGAGATAGTCCTGCCCACCGGCGAGATAATCCACTCCGGGACGCGAACGCTGAAGAACGCGTCGGGATACCAGCTCGACCGGCTGATGGTTGCGAGCGAAGGGACTCTGGGCATAGTCACCGAGGTAATCCTGAAGATTGTACCGCTGCCGGAGCACAAGGGTCTCGTGATGGCCGTCTTCGACGACATCGAGGCGACCGGCCAGGCCGTCGCCGACATCATCGCCTATCCTCTAATCCCGGCGGGCCTCGAGCTAATGGACTCGATATGCATAGACGCCGTGAACAAGGCGACGGAACTGGACCTCCCGAAGGCCGAAGGTATCATAGTAGTTATTGTCGACGGGCACCCGGCCCAGGTAGCGGACCAGGTGAAGGTCGTTACGGAGATATGCGAGAACCTGGGCGCGAGGGAAGTGAAGTTTACCGAAGACCCGAAGGAAATGGACGAGATACAGAAGGGCCGAAAGCAGATGATCCCGTCGCTGTCCAGGTTCATCGACGGGTCGGTTACTGTAATGCTCGCCGACGATATGGGTATTCCGCCGTCGCAGGTTCCCAAGGCCGTTAAAGCGTTTCACGAGATAGCCGAGAAGTACGATGGGATATTCATCCCGACTTACGGCCATGCCGGTGACGGCAACCTCCACACGAAGTTCATAATGGACCCGACAAGGCCGGAACTTTGGAAAGAAGCGGAAAAAGCGGTCGAGGAGGTC
>CBDUXC010000235.1:0-4101 GCA_965371065.1 uncultured bacterium | reverse complement strand
CCGGCGCCGTTCGGGCCCAATATCGCAACCATCGCGCCCCGGCGTAAAGCTAAGTCTACGCAGGTTAAGACCGGTTCGCCGTCGCGAACCCACGCGAAACTTACGCCGTCGAATTTCAATAATACGTTTCTCATAACCGACTGAATCACAAAGCTTTACGGCGCATTATAGCCAGGAAGTACGGCGCTCCTATGAACGCCGTGAATACCCCTACGGGTACTACCGGCAGGTTAAAGTAACCGGACGTTATCCGGACCAGCGTATCGCCGGCGACGAGAAGGAACGCGCCGCCGGCCGCCGACGCCGCGAGCAAAGCGCCGTGGCCGGGGCCGACGACCCGCCGCATCGCGTGGGGTACAACTAGCCCGACGAAGCCTATCGGCCCGGCGAGGGCGACAACCGCCGCCGTAACCAGAGATGCGGCCGCGAGGTGGGCGACCTTCATCCGCTCGACCGATAAGCCAAGATGATACGCCGCTTCATCGCCCAGGGTCATTACGTCCAACGCCCGGGAAGTCAGGAAGAAAAAGACAAGTCCTATAGCCACTAATATTGCCGTTCCGCCGACCTTAAAGAACGAAATTTCGGGACTTCCCAGATCGCCCATAAGCCAGAGGAAGACCGAGTGCTGTTCGCGGGCCGGCGCAAGCGACATCACCAGGATAACCAGCGACGTGAAAAACGCGCCCACCATTACGCCGGCGAGCAAGAGCGCGTGGACCGAGAGTATCCGGGTCCCCCGCGCGACGACGAACGCGAGCGATATCGCGATTAACCCGCCGGCGAAAGCCATCACGTTCAAGGCGCTAAGCCCGAGGACAGACGACCCGAGGCCGAAGACGGTAGCCAGAGCCGCGCCGAACCCGGCGCCCGAGCTGATGCCCAGGATATAAGGGTCCGCCAGCGGGTTTTTCAAGAGCGCCTGCAGCGAACACCCGGCCGACGCCAGGGCGACACCGACAACCACCGCCGCGGCGACCCGGAGCACCCGGAATAACACGATACCCCATGGCAGTCCGACTTCTCCGTCGAAAAGACGGCCCATAACGGCGCCGGCCGTCTCGCCGGGCGAAAGGCCCGGCCCCACCAGCATCGACGCGGAGACAGCCAATAGCGCCGCCGTGCACGCGATAACAATCGCGGTTATCTTACGGGTTTTGGTAATCGCCATAGAACATCTCGTAGAGCATTTCGACGCCCTCGGCCGCCCGGGGCCCGGCCCGGAACAACAGGTCCTCGTCGAACCCGGCGTATACCCGATTCTCGCGCACTGCCGTTACGTTAGACCATCCTACCCGGGAAGCCGCGCCCTCCGGTTCCACGCCGGAAGCGAGAACGATAACGTCCGGGTTGCGGCGGACGACCTCTTCCGGGTCGATTCTGGAGTAAGCCCTCGGCAACTTCTCGCCGATGTTTACGCCTCCGGCCCGCTTTATCATATCGGCGACGAAGGAACCGTCGGATACGGTCATAAGCGGCTCGTTGGATATTTCAACGAAAACGCTAACTCTTTCCCCATCAGGTATTTCGGCGACCGCCCCGTCAACAACCGTGAGTCGTTCGTCGAAATCGGCGAGTACTTCGGCCGCGCCCTCTTCGCGCCCGGTTATTTCGCCAATTACTCTTATGTTCTCCCTTACGCCGTTCACGTCAGGCGCCAGGAAGACCACGACCGGAATCCCCAGTCTTTCAAGGTTCTCGACGGTCCGCCGCTGCTCGTGGCCGGTCGCGATAATCAGGTCCGGTTCAAGCGCGGCCACCTTCTCCAAATCGACGTTCGAGAAGTCGCCGACCTTCGGCAGCTCGCGGGCTTCGGGCGGGTAGTTACACCAGGTCGTTACGCCGACGACGTTCTCGCCGGCGCCGACGGCGAAGAGTATCTCGGTGGCTTCCGGCGAAGTCGAAACGATACGCTCCGGGCAACGCGGAACTTCCACAACCCGCCCCAGGTCGTCGGTCACCGCAACGGTTTCCACCGCCGCGCGTTCGGGCGGCGGTCCGGCGCACCCGAGAATAAATACGGCGCAAACCGGAGCAAACTTTTTAATCGTCTTCATCATCTCGAAAATACCTTAAAGAAAAAACCGGCCGTTGGGGCCGGTGGATTCTTCTTACCTACATAATATACTAACAAAGCGCCAAATCAAACCCTGTCCACCTTCCCGGCGAAGGCTGCTTCCCGCTTGCGCGGGGACAAGAGGCGGCGGAATCGTCTACTGGCTCTCGGGTCGTCCTCGGGCCGGCGCCTTCCCGGTATATCCGGTGGCGCTTATGCCGGCCGTAGTCGCCGATTACAGTGGCGGGGCCGCGCCGGACTCTCACCGGCTTCCGTTCCCCCGCCGCCTATTGTTTATTTCTATCCGCTCGCCGGGCGGCGTAAGGCGTTCATCACCGTCATTTATATAGCATAGGCTCGGTCATACCGCAAGTAAAAAACGACGGAACCTACGATGGGTCTTTCTCGACCATCTCCTCGATCTTAACCGCCAGGTCCGACCACGTAGTGAATTCGTATTCGGGAGTATCGCAAATTTTCCGTTGCATATAGTGGACCATATCCACGCACCTATCGGAATTGCCTTCGGCGAAATAATCCAGAGCCAGGACGATATAAACGTCGTACGCCGTGAGCCTCGTATCGTGAGGGTGTGCCCACGTTCCGCCGGCGCCGCCGTTGGTTTCAGGCGGCGGGTCCATCAAAAAATAGTTTTCGCCGGCGATAATCGACCCGTTGAAGTCGTCGGCGGCCTCAAGCGTGTACGCCAACCCGATGTACAACGCCCTTTTATCGGCGTCGGAATCCGAGTAATTCGCGCCGTAAAGGATACCGTTCTGGAGGTAATCGGCGGCCGCGTCCCGGTTTTGAAGCCGCATATACGTCCAACCTAAACCGTTATACGCGGGCATATAGTTATCGTCGACCTTTATAGCGTTACCAAAATAATACCTGGCTTCGTCGTAATCGCCTACCGTCCACGCGGCCCATCCTAATGCGATATAATCAGGGGGCGGACCGTCGATTATAACGTCTCCGTTTCCGCAACCCGAAAAGAAGAGGGTAAATATCATTAGCGATATGAAAAGGCCAATTACCTTACCGTTAAGCATAACACCCTCCTGTTTACAAAAAGGTTCCCTACCTCTTTTAGTAATAACGGTTTCGACGAAGTTACACGTAAAAACCGGCCTCCCGGCCGGTTTCTTTGGTTCGATTTCGGAAGGTTTACCGGGTAATCACCATCTTCTTAACCGCGCTGTAATCGCCGGCTTCCATCTTGTACAGGTAAACGCCGTTCGCCAGGTCGTTCACGTTAACTTCTCTCACGTGCGTTCCCGCCGTTATATCCTCGTCCACCAGTACCCTCACTACCTGCCCGGCGATGTTGTACAGCTTTATCGTCACCCTCGTATCCTCGGGAACCGCGTATTTTATCTTCGCGCTCGTTCCCGCAGGATTCGGATAGCTCTGGTACAGCGCGTAACTCGTCGGGATAAACCCGCCGCCGTCGCCTTCCTTCTTCTCGCCGTAACCCAGGATGAACTCGCCCAGCGAGTTGGCGTCGGCCGTTACGCGTCTATGTGCCTTGTCTATCGTTCCGCCCAGGTCCGTCCACCCGGAACCGTTCCACTGATACACCGACAGGTAGTCCTCTTTTGTTACGTTAAGGCCGTCGTACGAAAGGATTACGCTCACAGGCGCCCCCAGGTTCGCCCACTCGGGCCCGTACACGTAGGACATACCGACCGTCTCCACGGTTTCTTCGGCCGTCTCCACGGCTCCTTCTGCCGTCTCGACGGTTCCTTTAACCGTTAGAACCTTCGAAATCGTCGAACCTTTGGTCGTAAGCCCCGCCGCTTCCGGCGTTTCCGCGTAGGTTTCGCCCTCGAAGATGGTTACCAGCGTCGGCGCACTGAACGCTCCCGACGGCGCGCGGAGATATGCGCCTTCGGCCCCTACTGTCCCGCCGCCGGCCGCCAGCGTTCCGGCCGAGAACTGCTTCGAGCCGCTCACGATGTTGCCCCCCAGGTCGGCGGCGGCATATTCGACGATACCGGTACCGCTTCCGCCCGGTTCCACGATAAACGTACCTGTAAACGACT
>CBDUXC010000234.1:0-4136 GCA_965371065.1 uncultured bacterium | reverse complement strand
CGAGATGTACAACATCGCCGGCGAGAAGGTCTTCGAGGCCGGCGGGCCGACGTCCGGCGTTCTGGTCGTTTACCCGAGCGACACGGGGCCTAAAGGATCGCTGGCAAGCGGCGTATATATCTGGCGGGTCACAGCCCCCGGCGGCGCGTCAGCCGTCGGGAAGGTCGCGGTAGTGAAGTAACGAAGGGTTTCCCGTTTGGTATCTGAGTGGTTGAAAGCGATACGACGGCTTTTCTGGCGCCATAAGCGGATAGTTATCCGCCTTACGGTCATGGGCGTCGTCGCGATGCTCGTCGGGACGGTGCTCTTCTACGTCATCGAGAACCCGGCCCACGGCGAGGACGTAAGCTGGTGGGAGTCGTTCTGGTCGGTCTTCTTTACGATAATCTCCGCCGACTTCGTGGACGTTACGCCCGCTACGGCCTTAGGAAGGGTACTCATCACGCTGCTCGTGTTGTTCGGTATCGGCTTCGTCGGATTGGTTACGGCGAGTATCGCGTCAATTCTCGTCGTTGATGAACTGAGGGTAGGTAAAGGTATGAAAAGGGTAAAGTTGAAAGACCACGTCGTTGTCTGCGGTTGGAACTACAACGCGGAAGCGATACTCCGGGAGATTTTCGCCGCGTCGAAAGGGATGCCCCACGTTGTCGTGGTCGCGGACCTGGAGGAGACGCCGCTCGCGGACGAGGACTTCTTCTTCCACTACGTCCGGGGCGATATTACGGAGGAGACGACGCTTAAACGAGCTAGTATTGAGGACGCGAAGAACGCTATAGTCTTGGCCGACACGTCCGGCGGGCGCCCGTACGACGAAGCCGACTCGAGAACCATCCTCGCGGTGTTGACTATTGAGACACTCAACCCGGACGTCTACACTTGCGCCGAGCTTGTTCACGCCAAGAACGCGGTCCACCTGGAGCGGGTGAACGTGGACGAGATAATACTCTCGGGCGAGTACGGCGGGAAGATGCTTGCCCACGCCGCGATGAGCCACGGCATCTCGAAGGTCGTCTCCCAACTCCTGACCGCCGACGAGGGTCAAGAGATGTATAACCTCTCGGTCCCCAAGTCGTTGGTAAAGAAACCGTTCGACGATTTACTCGCTTACTTACGGAAGGAGTACTGCGCTCTTCCCTTCGCCGTGATACGGGGCGGGGAGGAGGTAATCAATCCGCCGCCGGACTTCGTCGTCGAGGCCGACGACGCGGTCGTGGTTATCGCCGAGGACCTGCCCGATATAAAGGATTAAACGACGGTTGTTCGTTAATTATCGAATAAAACAGAGACGGCCGCCCGGCGCGGCCGTTTGTTGATACGGCGCGGCCGTTTATAGATACGGCGCGGCCGTTTATTGATACGGGCGGCGTAACGTCGTTCACGTAAGTACCGAAACCTTTTCGTTGGACGGGCGTAATAACTATGATATTATAAAAGATGTTAACCGGAGGCTTTATGCGAACGAAATTCCGAATTAAATCCCGTACGTGTGTTTTCCTTGCGGCGGTGGGTTTGACCCTTTTGACGGCGCCCGGCTGCGGCGGCGCCGACGACGTGCCGGAAAGTCTACGCTCGGTCCCCGAAATCGACGAGGAGCTGGACGCGTCCAGGCGCACGGCTATAGTTACCGCCGCGGAGAAGTGCGGTCCCGCGGTCGTTACCGTGAACTCGGTCCAGACGATAAAAAGGCGCGTCTATAACCCGTTCTACAGTCCGATGTGGGAGGACTTCTTCCGGGACTTCGCACCTTTCGGGTTTGAAGAACCCTACAGGGAGTACGAGCAGGAAGTGCCGTCTATGGCCTCGGGGTTTATCTTCGACGAGGAAGGCTATATACTCACCGCCGAACACGTTGTTCACGGCGCCGATACTATCGAAGTTATACTGCCGGACGGCCGGACGTTCGACGCCGAGTTCGTCGGCTCCGACTATTCGACCGACGTGGCGGTGCTTAAAATCGACGGCGACAACTTTCCGTATATTGAGCTGGGCGATTCGGACGATGTTTACGTAGGCGAATGGGCGATTGCCGTCGGCAACCCCTTTGGTTACGCTGTTGGGAGCCCGGAGCCGACGGTCTCCGTGGGCGTCGTCTCGGCCAAGGGCCGTACGATGAAGAGCGAAGGCTACGGCGGCATTCGCGTTTACGATGACCTCATCCAGACCGACGCGTCCATTAACCCGGGGAACTCCGGCGGACCCCTGGTGAACGCCCTGGGGCAGGCCATCGGCATAAACGTAACGATTATAACGACTTCCGGCGGGAGTCTCGGCATCGGTTTCGCAGTACCGATAAACCGGGCGCGGGAAGTGGCGCGGGACTTGATAGAACACGGCGAGGTCGAACGTGCGTGGATAGGGGTTTACGTTCAGGAGGTTACGCCGGAGCTGGCGGAAGCCTTCGGCTTCCCCGACGACCGGGGCGTTCTCATCTCGGACATAGACGAGGGCGGTCCGGCGTATCAGGTCAACCTGCGCCGGGGCGACGTAATAATGGACGTGAACGGGGGCGAAGTGGACACGCCGGCCGAATGGCGCCGGACGATGGAGGGAGTCCGGCCGGGTGACTCGATAAACGTTACGGTCCGGCGTATGGGTACTTTAATAGACGGCCGGATTCCGACCGAAGAGGTACCGGGGCCGTAACCTGTAATGAATTGTTGTGGCGGCGATTCGGAATCGCCGCTACATAATAACGTTCTTCTATACCGCCCGATTCATCCGGCACAGCCGGTCACAGGAGCCGGCGGTGCTTAACCCGCGTAGTTTTTACCGATTAGAACCCCGACTTCAATCGGGGGGACCGATAATAGTAAACAGGGAGAGGTTAACCCATAATGATCCCCCGTTATACTCTACCCGCGATGGCCGAGGTCTGGAGCCGCGAGTACCGGTTCCGGCGGTGGCTCGACGTTGAGTTGGCGGTCTGCCGCGCTTGGGCCCGCCGCGGCCGAATACCGGACGACGCGCTCAAAGAAATCGAGACGAAGGCCGACTTCTCGATAGAACGTATCGACGAGATAGAGGCCGACGTAAAGCACGAGGTTGTCGCGTTCCTTACCGCCGTGGCCGAGAAGGTTGGTCCGGCCGGCCGGTACGTTCACCTGGGGATGACCTCGTCGGACGTTATGGACACGGCCAACTCGCTTCAGATGGTCGCCGCGGTGGACCTGATACTGGCGGAGCTGGATAAAGTAATCGCCGCCGCCGCGGAGCTGGCCCGGAAGTATAAAAAACTCCCGGCGATCGGCCGGACCCACGGCGTCCACGCCGAGCCGACGGTCTTTGGGCTCCGGTTCGCGATCTTTTACCTCGAGCTACTGCGGAACAGGGAGCGGCTCGAGCGAGCGCGAGCGGCCGTCGCCGTCGGCAAGATTTCCGGCGCGGTCGGGAACTACTCGACGCTGGAGCCGGCGGTCGAGGAAGAAGCGCTGGCGGAGTTGGGGCTCGAACCGGAACCGGTATCCAACCAGGTGGTCCAGCGGGACCGCTACGCCGAGTACGTGAACGCGCTCGCCGTCTGCGGCGCAACGCTGGAGAAGATCGCTCTGGAGATACGGCACCTCCAGCGGACCGAGGTGGCCGAAGCGCGAGAACCCTTCGCGGCGAAGCAGAAGGGCTCCAGCGTAATGCCCCACAAGCGCAACCCCGAACTGACCGAGCGGATATGCGGGATGGCGCGGCTCCTGCGCGGTTACGCGGTGGTCGCGCTCGAGAACGTGGCGCTCTGGCACGAACGGGACATCAGCCATTCGTCCGCCGAGCGGGTCATACTGCCGGACGCGACGACGGCGCTATATTATATGCTGGACAAGGCCGCGTACGTCCTCGGCGGTCTGGTCGTGGACGAGGGCCGGGTCCGGGCTAACGTCGATTTAACGAAGGGGCTAGTCTTCTCCGGCCGGGTGCTGAACGCGCTGGCCGAGGCCGGTATGACCCGGGAGGACGCGTACGCGGCGGTACAGGCCGCGGCCTTCGCGGTCCACGGCGCGAAGGAGCCGGACTTCCGTACGGCCCTGCTCAAGGACGAGAAGGCCGTGGAGACGCTGGGGGCCGACGGCGTCGAGAGGTGCTTCGACCTGGAGCCTTAAATGAAGGCGACGGGCTATTCATAGGTGCGGGCGGGATTGTTGACGCTT
>CBDUXC010000233.1:0-4163 GCA_965371065.1 uncultured bacterium | reverse complement strand
CCGTAGCAGTTAAGAAGTATATAAACTTTTGTAGTTTAGTTTTGTTGTAGTCGATGCCCCGGTCCTCAAGGGTTTTCGATAACCCTAATATTAATTCGACAGTTTTTATCACGACTATCCCTCCTAGCTTACTATTACGCCTAGTTCGTTTCTTAGTCGTTCAGCTTCTTCTGCACTCACGTCGGCGTATACCCGTAAGATGTTTATGTCTTCGTTCATTTTTTCTATTAGGGATGATACTCTAGTTATTTCCTCGGATTTGTAGCTATATCTAGTTTTTACGTATATCAAATTTTCTTTACTAAAGGGTACTAATTTATGGGGCGACTCTGTAGCTTCTTCATCGGTCAGGATTTTATCGTTCCCTATTTCGCTTTTTAACTTTGGTATTATTTCCTGATAAAATTTTTGTACTTCTCCCGGTTTGGGATGGACTTTAGTTTCCGAAATCCAATGCGGATGTACACGGTAGTATAATGCCCTAGCTAACGGTTCGCTATCTCTTTCCTCTTCTATCATCGCTAATATATCGTTATCTTTGTATTCAACGAGCGATTTACCGAGAGCCCCTTCCCCTTGTTTTTTATCTACGTACTTTTGTAGTAATATATCATAAATTCTTCTAGTGCGGTGGAACATAACTTGTATGAACATAGAGTAACGTCCTATTATAAAGGCTTCGAGTACTTGTATGCCGCCATATTCTATACCTAATGAAAAAGAAACACCTTCGTCGTCTTCGTGTTTTATTACGCATATAGTATCAAGTAGTCGTGTAAGATCGTATTTACCATAATCGACCCCGCAAAAATAGGAATCCCTAAGTAGGTAGTCCATCCTATCTGTATCGAGTTCGCTTTTTACGATACTCATGAAAAAACGCTCTTCTGGCGTCTCTGGGTAATAGAAAGTCCTAACAATATCCTCGGCGGATATCCCGTCGAAAGCGCTAATCTTATCCTTTAGTTCTGAATTAAGTATAATCTCCCTTGTTATTTCTTCGTGCCCTTTTTCGGTATCTATCCTTCTATCAAGTGTATGAGAAAACGGGCTATGTCCTAAGTCATGAATCAAAGTTGCTATCCGTAACATCTGTCGATAACGCGGAAAATCTTCGCGTTCGTTCCAATTAAAACCACCGAATTCTCCTTTGTTTTTTAGCGTAAGGATTAGTTTATCCGCTACCGCCATTGTTCCTAACGAATGCGAAAACCTACTATGTTCGGCGGTAGGGTAAACGTAATAGGTCATCCCTAATTGCCGTATATACCGTAATCTCCGGAAAAGCGAAGTGTCGATGATAGCTTTCTCAAACTCGTTTAATTTTATAAACCCGTGTATTGGGTCACGTATTCTAAAAGTTGGTTCATCCATATTAGCTCAACTACTGTATAGTACCGTAAGTTTATCGAAAGTCAAGTTAATTTTCTACTAAAAATACTCCCTCAACCCGTCGGCCCACGGTTCGGCCAGCGCTTCCACCGTTTCCGAGATTACGGGTTTGCCGTCCACGTAAACTACGAGCCGCCGGTCTTCGATTACCGTCCCGATCCGCCACCAGTCGACGTCGGCGGCCTCGAATATCAGCTCCGCGGCGTACTCGCAGCCCTGGTGCAGCTCAATGACGTATCCGCCGTTCTCGCAGAAGAGGGTTTTATAGATTTCTTCGGGTTCCGGGTTGTCTGTAACGTCCGTCAGGTCTATTTCGGCGCCGAGTCGCCCGGCGCCCGACGCCGCCATGACCATCTCGGCCAGGCAGACGGCCAGGCCGCCGTCGCTGATGTCGTGGCAGGACGCGTTCAGGAACGTTTCGTTAATCTCGAGGACGGCTTCGAGCATAAGCCTTTCGTCCTCGAAGCGCGGGCGCGGCGCCGGCGTCCCCCACCGCCCGTCGAGACGGTACGCGGCCGACGCGCCCATCTCGCCCCAGCGGCGCCCGACCAGGTACAGTGCGTTGTCGGCGAACTGTAAATAACCGGCCGTCGCCCTGTCGATGTCGTCAAGGTACCCGAAGACGCATACTACCGGCGACGGATAAACGGCCGCGCCGGTTTCCGACTGGTTGTAGAACGAGACGTTCCCGCTCACTATCGGGAGGGGTTCGCCGTCGGAACCTCGAAGGCCGATAGCCCTACACGCGTCACCGATACCCCGGACCGCTTCGACGAAGCTCCACATTACTTCCGGCTCTTCCGGGCTGCCGAAGTTCAGGCAGTCGGTGGCGCATACCGGCGTTGCGCCTACGGCCGCGACGTTCCGAACCGCTTCCAGGACCGCGTGGGCGCCGCCGGCGTACGGGTCCAGCCGCGTTATAAACGGGTTCCCGTCGGCCGCCGCGGCGACGGCCCGGCGGGTCCCGTGCCACGGCGCGGTTATGCCGGCGTCCGACTCGCCGGCTTCGATTACCGTATTACCCTGGACGTTTTTATCGTAGTGATCGAAGACCGGGCGCCGGGAACACAGGTTCAGCGTACCCAGAAGTTTGAGCAGGGTTTCGCCCGGTTCCCCCGGTTTCGTAGGGGGGCCTTCGGGTTCGGCCGGCGGACACGCCGGGACCATCGGCCGTCCGCATGATACGCCGGCCGTAAGGGCGTCAAGCGGGATAGACGCGACCACTTCTTCGCCGTGGACCATTTCGTATTTCGGCTCCCGTGTAATTTCGCCGATTACGGCGGCGCAAGCGCCCGGGAACACGCGGGGCAGGTCGTATATCTCGTTGTATATCTCCATAAACTCGTCGGCGAAGAAGGCGGGTATCGCCGTTACGTATCGCTCCTGGGTCTCGGCGATGGCGATGACTTCCGGCGGTAAACCGTCGATCGCGAGCGGTACCCGGTCCAGGTCGATTTTCGCGCCCAGGTCGCCGGCGGCGGTGAGTTCGCTGGTCGCACCGGCCAGGCCGCCCGCGCCGGTGTCCTTCCAGCCGATTTCGATCCCGCGCTCGCGGGCCCGGCGGAGCATCTCTTTGTTGGCTTCGGTCAGGACCCGCTTCAGGAACGGGTCGTGAACCTGTACGGCGCTCTTGGAATCTTCGGCTTCGTCGTCGAGGACCGCCGAGGCGAAAGAAGCTCCGCCGACGCCCGTGTCGTCGGTCGGTTTGCCGACGACCATTATGAAGTAGTGAACGTCGTGGGCGATGCGGGGTACGGCGCTGCGGACGATTTTATCTTCGTCCACGACGCCGAGGGCTATTACGTTCACCAGGCAGTTGTCGTCGTAACAGGAGTCGAAATAAACGTCGCCGCCGAGATTGGGGACGCCGATGGGATTGGCGTAGCGCCAGATGCCGTCGACGACGCCCCGGGCGATGGAGCGGGTGCGGTGGCCGTGGTCGCCTTCCGGGTTGCCGAAGCGCAAGGGGTCCAGGCAGCCGACCACGTTGGCGCCCATGCAGTAAACGTCCCGAACGATGCCGCCTATGCCCGTCGCGGCGCCTTCGACGGGGAGTACCTGCGACGGATGATTATGGCTCTCGTGGGCTACGACGATGCACTTGCCGACGCCGTTCTCCCGGAAGACCCGGACGACGCCGGCGTCTTCGCCCGGCCCGAGGACGACGTTGGACGCGGTCGTAGGTAAATAACGCTTAAGGGCCCAGCGGCTGGATTTGTACGAGCAGTGTTCGCTCCACGCCACGTCGAAGATGAAAGCTTCGGTCTTGCTCGGCTCCCGGCCCAGTAGCTCGATTATCCCGGCCATTTCTTCCGGGGTTAAGGTAAGGTCGTGTTCGGTAACAATAGCGGCGGCGGCTTTGAGATTCTTTTCGTTTTTTTCGGCGGGTCCCGTCTCTTCCATTAAAGAGCTCCGGCGGTTTAAACCTTTGATAGATTATAACCTGATGGTATATTTCGATTATAGCAACGGGGTAAGGTCAAGGCAACGGTTTTTTGGTAAGCGTATGGGCCGATTGAGCGACGAGGCCGGGACACGGGAAACGGGAGGGTTCTGTGGATAAGACGATATTGCTGCTCTTTCTGTCGTTAGTGTTTATCGGCTGCGCGAGGTCGAGCGACGGGTCCGACGAGGACACTATGGAGGTATGGAACGACCTCGCCGGCGAATTGGAGGAGCGCCCTGAAGTTACCAGAGTCGAGTTATTCCCAACTATAGGTGGTGATCTGTTCTTCGGTATAGAGCTGAGCCACGCCGAGATAGTGGCCGGG
>CBDUXC010000232.1:0-4170 GCA_965371065.1 uncultured bacterium | reverse complement strand
GACCAACCGCCGGCCCATAGGACACCGCGTTCCGTCGCGGCGGTTAAGGTTGCGGTTGTCAGGAGGATTATCAGTACCGTTTTCGCGTTTTTCATTTCTGCCGTCGTTTCGTTATAATAAGTAGTATAATCCTAGTTCCGCTACATATTATAACATACTAACAGTAGTTCCAAGTGGACCAGTCGCCGTCGTCGGGTATCAGAGGTAGTTCGTACGAGAATTTTACGCCGACCGGGAAAAAGTAACGTTCGTACCAGGGTAGCTTGGGGTAGCTGAAGTCGGCGCCGGCGTTAACCGTTATTAACAAGGTTAGTAAAGCTACCGTAATTATAATATCCGGCTTTCTCATACCCGTTCCTCCTTATTTGTATATGGCTTTGATCGTACCTAACGAAGCCGGTTTAACGTTGGTAATCCCCTCTTCCCAATATGATAAACCCCAAGGCCAATCGGCAATTTGCGTAGGTATATGGTCTAGTTCGTTACCTGTTTTTGAATATTTATATATCCATAATGGCGTGCCCGGATATGTCGTTTCCCATCCGATCGTATATATAAATACGTCGTCTGTAGCTATGCACTTGGTTTCGGTCTCCCAGAAATCGTCTCCGACGGGGAAGCTGGTGATTAAAACGCCGGTGTTCACGTCGTAGCACAAAGCGTAACAATCCCACCCGGCGCCGGCGACGGCCCATAAGTATTCGCCGTCCCATGCGAGGTCGTACGCGAGGTAGTGTATTTCGAAATCGTCGGGCGGTATTTGGGAACCGTTCAAATCCAAATGGTAAGCCCTGTTATCTTCGGTTTCTATATCATAAATGTTAACCCATAAATATTCGCCGTCGTAAGTTAACCCGAAAATGCCATCGCCTTCGGGTATTTCGAAAGTGTCGACGACTGTACCCGTTTTGTCGAATTTATATATAGTAGTAGTGATACCGCCAGCCCAGAAATAACTCCCATTATAAGCCATACCTACATCGGCTTCCTCCGGTTTCTCGAAACTATAGTATATCTCCCCGTTTTCAGCGTCTACTTCGTAACCGGTAGACCAACCGCCGGCCCAGAGAACCGCGCGCTCGGTCGCGGCGGCCAGGGCAACGGTCGTCAGGAGGAGTATTAGTATCGTTAATATGCTCCTCATTTCGCACCTCCCTATTTGAAGTACGCTTTTATCTTCCCGAGGGACGTAGGCTCAATAGACGTAAAAGAATGTTCCGCCACGTCCCAGCCGTTTAGTCTATAACCGTTTTCGAGTAGGAGTTCGGTACTACCGTCTTTTCTTAGAACCCAATAATATCCGGGCGGTTCGTAGTCGTACCTGTTTTCGTAGGTAAGGTACAGGTAATCGGCATCCGCGGCTAACGACGGGTACCGAGGGTCAAAACCCCAGAACCCGCCCCAGACGTCGAGGAGGGCGCCGGTATTTACGTCGTATTTATAAATTGTTATAGCGCCGCCGGTACCGACGGTCCACATGTATTCTCCGTCCCAGGCTATATCCATTCCCCCTTCGATATAAAAAGGGTTCGGTGGGATAATCGAGCCGGTGTCCGTTACGTGGTAAACATAACGATTATAAGATATCCACAGGTTGCCGTCGTCGTCTACGTCTATCCCCCTGGAACCGTAGTGCATTACATCCGGCCCGGGGAAAGAAGAAACGACTTCGCCGTCGAAATTCACCTTATAATAATAATTTACCACGTCCGGTTCTAACGTCCTGTGCCACAGGTGACCTTCGTCGTAAGCGGTGCCGTATCGAGCTCCATATATAGGTTCGTCGAATTCGAATAACAGTTCCAGCGTATATGGGTCTAAAGCGCCGCCGTAAGTCCACAGAGCGTTACGTTCCGTCGCGGCGGCCAGGGTCGCGGTTAATAGTACGAATATAAATAACCTGTATATATTTTTCATACTAGCTCCGTTTATTCTTATTGGTCGTCTACCCACTTGTTACGTTACAGTATATATTATAAGATGTTTTTATACAACCGTTTTTCGTAAGTGGTCTTTTCGGGCCCAGATACGCCTGATTCTCCAACCTTGTAAGGATAGTAATAGACGAAAGGTTTAGCGTAGTCGAGCCCGAGGTTATGGTACTCGTCGAAGTTTATGGCGTTGAAGCGCGCGTTCCAGTCGGACCATGTGATGTCGGCTTTGGGCGACTCCCAGTCATCGTCGGGATTGGGGTCCACGTACGTAGAGTCGGGAACGCATTCGTAATAGGGGTATGACCAGGCCCCTATCGGAAAGAATAACTTCTCGTACCAGGGGAGTTTCGGGTAATCGAAGTCCGCGTTTGCGGCGGTCGGCAGTAAGTAAACGAAAACTATCGCCGCAACTAACAATGTTCGTACCTTCATCGTTTTACCTCCCTATTTGAAGTACGCTTTTATCTTACCGAGGGACGCGGGTTCGATAGACGTGAACGAGTGTTCTGCCACATCCCAACCGGCGAGCCTCCAACCGTCGTCAAGTAGGAGTTCGGTAGTACCGTCTTTTCTCAAAACCCAGTAATACCCGGGCGGCTCGTAGTCATACCTGTTTTCGTAAGTAAGATATAGATAATCGGCGTCCGCAGCAAGCGACGGGTATCTGGGATCAAAACCCCAGAACCCGCCCCAGACGTCCAGAAGGGCGCCGGTGTTGACGTTGTACTTGTATATCGTTATGGCACCACTTCCGCCAACGGTCCATATATATTCACCGTCCCAGGCTATATCTTTAGTTCCTTCGATATAAAAAGGGTCCGGTGGGATAATTGAACCGTCGTTAGTCACATGGTAAATATATTTGTTATAAGATATCCACAAGTTGCCGTCTTCGTCTACGTCTATACCGCGGCTGCCGTAAGTTAGTACGTCCGGCCCGGGAAATGAAGAAACTACCTCCCCTTCGAAATTTACTTTATAATAGTAATTTACTACTCCCGGTTCTAATGTCCTGTGCCACAGGTAACCGTCGTCGTAAGCGGTGCCGTAGTAAGCGTCGTCGTAGTATTCATATTCGTATATTACGTCTAACGTTTCGGGGTCAAACGCCCAAACGTCGGTCCAAAGGGCTTTACGTTCGGTCGCGGCGGCCAGGGTCGCGGTCGTTAGGAGGATTATTAGTATCGCTTTTATTGGTTTCATTTCCTATGCTTCCTCAACATATGAGTTGTTTCGAATGTTATAAGCGTTTCGTTACTATGCATATTACACCATTTAACACAAAAAGTCAAGGTTGTTCTTAGCGACTTGCGGCCAGTTGCAGAAGCTGTCCGACACGGCGAATCAGTACCGTTCTTTTTCAACGTATCCGCCTTTTACCTTTCCCTTCCCGCCCAAAACAGTTATAATCAGCCGGAGAACTTTATGGAGCTTGTCCACAACCATCCCGTCCTTACGACGGTCGCAATCGTAGTGATTATATTCTTAATCGCCGCGGCGTTCTTCTTCGCCTTCGTCTGGCGTTCTATCGGGCTCATGGTGGGCGCCCGTGTCCCGGCCCATACGGTAACGCCCGACGCGTTCGGGCTTCCTTATACGGACTTTGCCTGCGATACCGCCGACGGAATCACACTCCGCGGCTGGTACATCCCTTGCGACGATGCACGGGCGACGGTCCTGATGCTCAACGGCGACCGGGGCGAACGCGACGGGCTGTTGGGCCACGCCCGCTTTCTCCACGAAGCCGGCTGTTCGGTCATCCTCTTCGATTACCGCCACCACGGCGAATCCGACGACGACGCCATAACCTACGGCGCCCGGGAGGTACTCGACGTGGAAGCCGTCCTGGACTACGCGCGGGCGAACGATATGGTCCGGGGTAAGCTCATCGTCTTCGGCCTTTCGATGGGCGCCGCGACGGCGACCCTCGCCGCTTCTGGGACGGCGACCCTCACCGCCTCCAGGTTGGAGGGCGTCGACGGTTATATTCTCAGCTGCGGCTACGCACGGTTCAGTGACGCTATGAAAGGGCATATACAGCGTATGGTCTTACCGGCGCCGGTCGTCTACCCGATTGCGCGGTTGGCTTTCCGCGTCCAGTCCGGCGGCGTCGACCCGGACGATATAAACCCGGTCGAGTCAATCGACGACATCCACGTGCCTGTTCTAATCATTCAGGGCGGCCGGGACCCGATAATAAACAAAACCCACGGCGACGCTCTATACGAAGCCGCCA
>CBDUXC010000231.1:0-4190 GCA_965371065.1 uncultured bacterium | reverse complement strand
AATGCGAGTCGCCTGGCCTACGAAGGACCTATCACGCCGGAAGGTACTCGTTACCGGCAGCGGGACCCGAGAGCCGTTGGACCCGGTTCGTTATCTCGGGAGCCCGTCGTCGGGAAAAATGGGATATGAGCTGGCTAGGGCGGCCGCACGACGGGGCGCGGTCGTAAACCTCGTAACCGCTGCTGAAAGCGACGTTTATTTACCGTCGACGGTAACCGTTGCCCGGGTGAATACGGCCGAGGAGATGCGCGCAGCGGTACTCGAGCTTGCGCCCGAGGCCGAAGCGATAGTGATGTCGGCGGCCGTCGCCGACTTCCGCCCGGCCGAGTATGATGCCGAAAAGGTAAAGAAAGAAGATATGCCGGCGGAGATAAAACTCGCGCCTAATCCGGATATACTGGCCGAGCTCGGTTTGGCGATGGGTGGTAAAGTGCTGGTCGGTTTCGCGGCCGAGACTGGAAACGTCGAAGGTGAAGCGCGGCGTAAAATGGTCGAGAAGAACCTGGATATAATCGTAGCCAACCGGGTGGGCGGCGAAGCGGGGTTCGGCGCGGATACTATCGACGCCGTAATACTCGGGCCGGGCGACGAGACGGCGACCGTCGGCGTCGTTACGAAAGCCGAACTCGCCGAGGTAGTGATAAGACGAGTCGCCGCTCTATTAAGCGATTAAACCGAAATGGACCGTAGGAAAAAGGATATACTAAAGGCCGTCGCGGAAAACCTTTCGGCGATAGGCGTACGTGAAGTGTATTTCGAGGAGGGGGCGGCTTCTTTGTTCGGAAACGTACGTGAACCCGGAGCTTCGGTGACCGATTCGGAAGGCGATAAAAAGGAGTTACTCGCGGCCGAAGCCGTGCGCTGCGAGGACTGCCGGGCCTGTCCGCTGTATCAAACGCGGACCAACGCGGTTTACGGCGACGGCGATATCGATTCGCGGGTGATGTTCATCGGCGAGGCGCCCGGCGCCGAAGAAGACAAACAAGGGTTGCCTTTTGTCGGCAGGGCCGGAAAGCTACTGGACCGGTTACTGGAGGAGGTAGGGTTGCGTCGGGGCGACGTGTACATCACGAACGTATTGAAGTGCCGCCCGCCGGAGAACCGGGATCCGGCGCCGGAAGAGGTTGACGCGTGCCTCCCGTTTCTACAGCGGCAGATTAAACTAATCGCGCCCGACTTGATTATAACGCTCGGCTTACACGCTACCCAGTTATTGTTAGATACGAAAAAACCGATGGCGAAGATCCGCGGCGAGGTTTTCGACGTCGACGGCGTTAAGGTACTCCCGACGTACCATACGGCCGCGGCACTTAGGTTCCCGGCATATAAAGAGCAGATATATACCGATTTCCGGAAAATCGAGGATTTACTGGAAGAAGTCGACGGATAACGGAATACGGTTAGGTCTTCCAATGGTAAAATACCGGAAGTACGTAAGTAAGCGAAGCCGGGACAAAAGCGCTGGTTTTCCGGTCTGGCGGACGGTCGTCAATATCCTGCTTTTGGCGCTACCGCCGGCGGTTGGGTTCTGGGGATTGTTCGAACTGTGGGGCGGCGTTATTGCTATTTTGTATTTAGGCGTTATATTACTATACCTTTTGATTATCGCGCCCTGGGTAACGTGTACTCACTGCGACTATTTCGAGCGGCTGTGCCCCTTTGGTCTGGGGAAGTTGTCGGCGGCGACATACAGCTTCGGTTCGGGGAACTTCGAAACTGGAGAGCGCGTCAGAAACTATTTTTGGTTGATTTGGTATACGATTTTACCGACAGTTTCATACCTTTATTATTTATATAACGAATTAACGTTAGGCAAATTAGTATATTTCGCTATATTCGTTACCGCGCTCGCGTTTTTCTGGGCCAACAGTTTCTTCTGCTGCAACTTTGGCCGCGAGCGGGGAATATGCCTATTATTGACGTTCGGGGGTAAGGACGAGTCGGTAAAATAAAACGACGAGGTACGCGTAAATGTAAGATATTGAATAAGTTACGGCGGTAGGCCGTAACTTTTCCTTTATTTATCGGCGGTTATTGTTATAATGCCCGCCGCGAAACCTCCTCAAACTTCGCGGTTAATTCGGTGTTTAATAAACCGGCGGGCCGGTTTATATAGGTTTAAAAACGGGATGTCAGAGAAAACGGTAGCGGTGAGGGACCAGGTTCTGGGCGACGGCCGGTTCGGGGTTATCGGCGGCCCGTGCGTTATCGAGGACGCTTCGACCGCCGTCGAGATGGCGCATTTGGGCCGGGAAGTCTGTGCCGAGTTAGGGCTGCCGTACGTATACAAGTCTTCTTATGCGAAGGACAACCGCACCCGGCACGATACGTACCAGGGCCCCGGGTTGGAGAAAGGGCTTGAAATACTTGCCCGGGTCCGCGAGGAAGCCGGCGTTCCCGTCCTTTCCGACGTACACGGCCTTGCCGAGATAGGTTCTGCGGCCGAAGTGCTTGACGTGTTACAGCTTCCCGCGTACTTGTCGAAGCAGACGGCTCTTACACTTGCTCTGGGCGAGACCGGAAAGCCGATAAACGTTAAGAAGGGGCAGTTTCTGACGCCCGACCAGGTAAAGATACCGGTCGATAAGATAGAGTCGACGGGTAACTGTAATATTATACTTACCGAGCGCGGGACCGCCTTCGGTTACGGCGACCTGGTTTTCGACCCGAGGTCGCTTTTACGGATACGAGAGTTAGGGTATCCCGTTTTCTTCGACGTAACTCACGTCGTGCGGATACCCGGCCATACCAGCGACGACCCTGCCGGCGGACTAAGGGGTTACATCTTCCCGCTGGCCCGGGCGGCGGCGGCCCTGGGCTGCGACGGACTCTTCGTCGAATTCCATCCGCGGCCGGAGAAGGGGCTTTGCGACGCTACCAGTATGCTACCGGCGGATAAGCTTAAAATGCTACTTGCCCAATGCGTCGAAATACACGAACGGGTCCGCGAGTGGGAAAAGGGACGACAATAGACCGCGATGGTATAATCGAACGGGCGAAGCGGGTTATCGGTATCGAGGCGGACGCCATCGCGGCCCTCGTCGCTCGGCCGGGTGACGGTTTCGTCGGCGCCGTGGAAGCCGTTTACGCCACCCGCGGCCGCGTTATAACCACAGGCATCGGCAAGTCGGGGATAATAGCCCAGAAGCTTGCGGCGACCTTGTCGTCCACGGGGACGCCTGCTTACTTCCTGCACCCCGTTGAAGCCGCCCACGGCGACCTGGGCGTCGTCGGCGAAGACGACGTCGCCGTTATTATATCCTACAGCGGCGAAACGATAGAGGTAATGTCCGTCGTCCCGGCGCTCCGGTCGCGAAGCGCGACCGTCGTAGCGATTACGGGCGCGCTCGAGTCGTCGTTGGCGGAAGGCGCGGACTACGTTATTGATGCGGGTATTGACCGGGAAGCGTGCCCCCTGGGGCTTGCGCCGACGGCGAGTACTACCGCCGCGCTGGTAATGGCTGACGCGCTGGCCGTTTGCGTAATGGATCTCAAGGGTTTCGCAGAGGACGACTTTGCACTCTTCCACCCCGGCGGCGACATCGGCCGCCGGCTTCGGTCCGGCGTCAAAACCCTTATGCATACCGGTGACGAAATACCGGAGGTGCCGCCGGAAGCCCCTCTGGACGCAATCGTCGCCGAGATGTCGGCTAAGACGTTCGGTATAACGGCCGTGGTCGACGGCGCCGGCAAGCTTACCGGCGTTATAACCGACGGAGACCTGCGGCGTTTGCTCGAGAGCGGTAAGGACCTTTCGGCTGTACACGCGCGGGACTTCTGCACGGGAGAACCGAAGACGATTAAAACCGACGAGACGACCGCACGTGCTTTGCAGTTGATGGAGAAGCATCAGGTAACGGCCCTTTTTGTCGTGGACGGCGACGGGAGCCCGACGGGCGTAATCCATATACACGACGTACTCGGGCGGGGTCGGGTCAGCATATCCGGTTAACCACCCGAGTTAAAACGAACGTGCTTGGATAATATGAAACTATCGAGTCTAATCATAATTGCGGTCGGCATAATCGTCCTCCTTGGCTGTGAACGCGGGACCGGTAACCTGGAGCCGCCGGACGAAGACCTGCCGGACCAGATCATACAGGACTTCGTCCTGATCGAGACCGACGGCGAAGACGTCGTCTGGAAGCTATACGCCGACAGGGCAGAGATATTCGACTCCAGGAACGAAG
>CBDUXC010000230.1:0-4195 GCA_965371065.1 uncultured bacterium | reverse complement strand
TCGGCTTCGGAAAGGGGCGGTATAGTGAAAGATTTAGATTTCGCGTTTTCGCCGAATTGGGCTCGGCGCAACGGTCGTTCAGCCGAAAGCACGAAAACGGTATCCGGTCCCAGGGTGTCCGTTTCACTGAGCCCGTTTATTAGTTCCCGGAACCAGTATTCGGTCAACGGCCCGAGCCTGTCGTAGTCGTCGACGAAAATTACGGTTTTAGTAGACTCTTGGACGAACAGCCCGAAGCCCACCAAGAACTCGCCGGTGAGCAGTCGTTCCACGTCCTTATAGATGTATTTTTCGGCGGAAGTCAGCTCGTCCGCGGGTACCGGCACGCGACCGGGTTCCCCCGGTACGGGCGAAATCGGAACGCCGAAGGGGTCGTTGAAACGGCTTTGTAGCTTGCCCTCTATAGTCGAGCACTGAGCATACATCTCGTCGAAACCGGCGTACGAACCCGGCGCGCCCGGAAACCGTTCCCTGAGTTCGATTAATAACTCGCGGTAGCCGGGGACTCGGGCGCCTTCGAGATAAATGTAAGGCGTGCCCGTTTCCCGGCACTTCGGTATCAGGCGGTTGCGGATAAGAAAGGTTCGGCCGGAGCCGGCCGTACCTTCGAGTATAACGACGCCGGTTTTTCCGCCGGCCAGCTCCTCGGCGAATCCGTCGATTATATCTCCGCGGCCGACGAAAACCGTCGGGCCGATTTCGTCTTCCTGTTCCGGCAAGTACATAGCGAGCAGCTCTGCGACTTCAACGTCAAGAGCGTCGGCCAGACTCAGAAGAGTTTTGGACGATGGGGACTTATGGTCGCGCTCGAGCTGGGAGATATAGCTCGCGTCGACACCCGCCCGCCCGGCGAGCTCTCGTTGGGTGAACCCGCGGGCGGCCCTTTTGCCGCGTAATATCCTGCCGAAAGTTATTTCGCCGTTAGTCCGCAAAACCTTTATTTTATTGCCTTATCGAACAGGTTGTGGTATAATTCCTTATCTAATTTCGGAGAATAGGTATTTTATTGACCGAAAATGACTAACATATCGGCGTTTACTCTGAGTTATGTTAACATAAGGTTGACTATAAGTCAAGCGATAAATGAAGTTTATCGAAATTTTATCGGACCTGGAAGTCGAAGAGGTTTTAGGCGATACAGACGCGGAAGTTACTGATATTTATTACGATTCCCGCGCGGTTCGGCCCGGCGGATTGTTTGTAGCGTATCGGGGCGCCCGTTCCGACGGCCACGATTTTATCGCCGAAGCGGTCGAAAAAGGCGCCGGCGCGCTAATCGTCGAAGACCGGGGTAACGCACCGGACGGCGTTTCGGTCGCCGTAGTACGTGACGCCCGGCGGGCTATGGCCCTGGCTGCAGCTCGGTTGTACGGTTTTCCGTCTGCGTCGCTCCGTACGGTAGGCATTACCGGCACCGACGGTAAAACAACGACGGCCTGGCTAATCAGGCATATTTTGACTTCGGCCGGTTCGGAGACGGCCCTTTTTTCGACCGTCGGCGTCTTCATCGGCGGCGAAGAACGTCCGCCGAAACTGACGACCGCCGAAGCCCCGGACCTTCAGCGGGACCTGCGGAGGGCCGTTGACCTTGGAATCGAAGCGGCGGTCATCGAATGCTCGAGCCACGGGTTGCACTTTGATAGGATAACCGGAACCGAGTTCGACGTAGGAGTTTACACGAACCTGAGCCATGACCATCTCGACCTGCACGGCGACGCCGAGAGCTACTTCGCGACGAAACGCCGACTCTTCGATATGGTTAAACCGGGCGGCGGCGCCGTAGTCAATATAGACGACGAATACGGACGCCGGTTGGCCGACGGGTTGGCGATAAAGCGTTTGACTTTTTCCGGTGAAGGACGCGAAGCGGACTTCGTGTTCCGTGACGTGGTTCCCGGCGGGGGATTGCGTTTCGACCTGGACGGCCCCGGCGGTACCGCCACAGTGTCCTTACCTTTCGCCGGGACGTATAACGCTTATAACGCTGTTGCGGCGATAGCGGCGGCTTATGCTTTGGGTGTTCCCTGGACCGACGCGGCCGCCGCCGTTGCGGACGCGCCTTACGTACCCGGGCGGCTCGAGACTATTGAAACGGACGGATTGACCGTAGTAATAGACTACGCCCACGCGCCGAAGGCGATGACCAGTGTCCTTGAAGAAGTCCGCGTGACTTACCCGGAAGCTTACACGGTCATCGTATTCGGTTGTCCGGGCGAGAGGGACCGGGAAAAGCGGCCGGCGATGGGTGACATAACATCACGGTACGGTGACTTCGTAGTGGTAACCAACGACGACCCGCACTACGAGGACCCGGCCCGTATCGCCGACGAAGTCGTAGCGGGGATACCCGACGGGACCGAGTTCGTCGTAGAACTCGATAGGGCCGCGGCCGTTAAAATAGGGTTGGACGAGGCTCGCGGGCACGAACCCGCCGTGGTAGCGATACTGGGAAAAGGACACGAGAAAGTGCAGAAGGTCGGCGGCGAAGAGGTGCCGTACAACGACCGGGAGACAGTGTTAAAGTTGCTTGAAATCGGCGATGGATAAACGCGACCCCGAGATTATTGAGGAAATGGCGGCGAACGCCCGTGAGTATCCGGTAGACGGAAACGTCGTCATCGAAACGTCCGATTTGCGCAAGTCCTTCGGGTCGCTTCTTGTGCTCGACGGAACGGATATAAAAATCGCCGAGGGCGAGACGCGGGTCGTCATAGGCCGGAGCGGCTGCGGGAAAAGCGTTTTCCTGAAACACGTTATAGGGTTGTTGAAACCCGACGCCGGGAAAGTAATCGTCTTCGGCGAGGACGTACCGTCGTTGAAAACCAAAGAGATTTACAAGCTCCGCGAGAGATTCGGGATGGTCTTCCAGAGTTCGGCCCTTTTCGACTCGCTGTCGGTCGGTTACAACGTCGGTTTCTTCCTTTACGAATACTCGGATCTGTCCAGGTCAGAGATAGACGACCGGGTGAGTGAAGCCCTTCGCAAGGTCGGGATGGAGGGCGTGGAGGAAAAACGCCCGGCCGAGCTTTCGGGTGGTATGAAGAAGCGGGTCGGGTTCGCTCGCGCGATACTACACGAACCGGACATTATCCTGTACGACGAACCGACCACCGGCCTTGACCCGATAACCGCCGACGTAATAAACGAGCTGATATATTACTTCGACGAAGAGTTCGACGTTACGAGCATAGTCGTTACCCACGATATGGTCAGCGCTTATAAGGTCGGCGATACGATTTCGATGATATACGCCGGGAAGGTTATACAAACCGGAACTCCGGACGAGATAAAAGGGACCGATAACGCGTTCGTCCGGCAGTTTATTGAAGGGCTTTCGGAAGGCCCCATAGACGTCATAGGTGGTACGAGATGAGCAATGAGGTAAAGGTCGGGATTCTGGTCTTCGCCGCATTAGCACTTCTTTTAGTCCTCGTCTTCGGCGTAGGCGAAATCCGTATCTTCGAGCGCGGTTTCGAGTATCGCGTGGTCTTCAACTCGGTGGCGGGGTTGAACGAGGGTTCGTCCATCCGGCTCGGCGGCGTAAAGGTCGGTCACGTCCGGAACATCGACTTCACCGAGTACAAAGAAAGACGTATGGTCGAGGTTGTAGTCGTTGTAAAGGAAAGCGTGCCCATCCGCGAAGGCGATAAGTTTAAGATTACGATGCTGGGGTTGCTCGGCGAGAATTACGTCGAAATTACGCCCGGAATGGTTACCGAGAAGGTTGTTAAACCCGGGTCCCTGATAGAGGGCGAGACCGTCGTCGCGATGGACCAGATGTTCGAGGACGTTCAGGCCGGTCTGGGGCGGGTGAACGAAATGCTGGACGACGAGACGGTTGAGAACATCAAGAAGACCGTAGCGCATACTGAAGCTATTTCCGGCGATTTGGAGTACGTTATAAATACGTCGAAGGGCGACATAATCGCGACGATGCGTAACTTGAACTCCACGAGCGTGCGGTTGGAGCGCCTCGTGGCCAGGAACGAGGCCAGTATCAACGCTACGATGGACAACATGACGGTGATAAGCGAGAACGCCGTCGGCGTATCCGAGGACCTCGAGACGATAACCGGGCGCCTCGAGCGGGGCGAGGGTACCGCCGGGAAACTGTTGACCGACGAAACTTTATACAACGAGGTGCTCGACACGACTACGGAAGCGAAGGAGTTAATACAGGACATAAAAGAACGCC
>CBDUXC010000229.1:0-4206 GCA_965371065.1 uncultured bacterium | reverse complement strand
CGTTTGGCGATGACACCCAGGTTGGCCAGGTTGACGGAAACGAGCATGGTGTCGTCGCCGATGGCGTCGGCGACCTCGCGCGGGTCCACCAGCCCGTACTCGTCCACGGGGACCAGGTCGTAATGCCAGCCGAGCCGCTCCAGACTCTTGAGCGAGTTAAGGACCGATTCGTGTTCAATAGCTGAAGCGACTATATGGCGCCCCTTCCCCATACCGGCGAAGGCGTAGCCCTTTACAGCCATGTTGTTGGCTTCGGTCCCCGACGATGTAAAGAAAACGCCCCGGGCCCGCCCTCCGATTAACGCGGCCACCTTTTCTCGCGCTTCTTCGACGGCCTTTCGGGCTTCGGCCCCCAGCGGGTATATACTTAAAGGGTTACCGTACTTCTCCGATATATAAGGCGCCATCGCTTCGACGACCCGCGGGTCCGGGCGGGTCGTAGCCGCGTGGTCGAAATAAACCTGTCTCTCCATTTAATCTCCTACGTAATCCCCAATCCATTAATTATATCTAAATTCGATAGGAAAGGCAAATCGAAAGAGAATTCTGACGCCCGGCAAAAATAAAGCCCGACCTTAATATCGGGCTTTTATGATTATTGAAGTCCGAATAAATCGTTTATTCAACCACAACCATCTTCCGCGCCGCGCTGAAGGTCCCCGCGTCCAATTTATATACGTAAACTCCAGGCGCCAGCCCTGATACTTCGGTTTCGTGCGTGCCGGCGGGTAAAGGCATATCAACCACTGTAGTCACCTTCCGCCCGCTTATGTCGTACACCGCCAGCGTAACCGGCGCTTCCTCGGGCAGTTCGAAAGCGATTGTTACCGTCCCACGGGCCGGGTTCAGCCGGTACTGGTACAACGTGTAAGTAGTCGGTAGAGCGTCCCACCGGGTGGACTCCACTGGCTCGAAAGCCTTTACCTGCCCGCCCACGGTCACGGCATCGCCCGAGTAGGTGTAGGCAAAGTCATTTTCTACGCCTTGCTGGTACGCGATCGGGTCGCGCCCCGAAACAATTTTTCGTACGCCGCCGCGGATTTGGCCCAAATCATCCGCCGGCCGTATCGGTACGCCCGCCGGGCGAAGTGCCGCCGCGCGCCGTCGTGCGCCAGAAGTTCGGTTATCCAAAAGGCCAGCGTCCGCCAGTCACGGAAGGGCACCAGCACGCCGCGGTCGGCGTCCAATAACTCCCGTGCATACCAATAAGGCGTCGATACTATCGCTTTACCGCACGCTACGGCATACGCCAGTGTCCCGGACGATATCTGGTCTTCGTTCAGGTAGGGCGTAACGTATATGTCCGCGGCCCGGAGGTACGTTAAAAGTTCGTCCAGCGAGACGAACCGGTTGACGAAACGGACGTGGTCGTGCAAACCGAGGCGGTCGATGGCCGTCTGCAAGGACGCGCGGTAACTTTCACCGTGGCGCTTTTTTATCATCGGGTGCGTCGCGCCCAGGATTACGTATAACGAGTCGGGGAATTGCGGTAATACGTCCGCCAGTGCCCTTATCGCAACCTGAATGCCCTTATGGGGGCTGATAAGGCCGAACGTCAGGACGACTTTCCGGCCTTCCACGCCGACGGCCTTTTTAAAAGGCGCCGTGTCCGCGAACGGGACGTCCGGCGTACCGTGGTGGATGACGTGGACCTTTTCGGCTTTTATACCATAAAGGCCGGTCAAGAACTCGGCCGCTTTGCGCGCCTGGACTACGACCGCGGCCGAGCGTTCGCATACCTTGATAACAACTTCGCGTTGCATGGGCTTGGGGTCCGCCAGAACCGTGTGGAGCGTCGTTACAACCGGTTTTTCGAGTCGCTCCAGTAAGGTTAAAACGTAGCGGCCGGTGCGGCCGCCAAAGATACCGTACTCGTGTTGCAACGAGACGACCCCGGCCGGCGATTCGTTCACGAACTCGGCGGCCGCGACGTAGTCCTCGAGTCGGGACGCACGGACGACGGACCGTACCTCGGCACTATACTGCCGCCGGCGACGCCCTTCGTTCATGGCGACGATCGATACGCTGCCGCTCTCGCCCAGCAACTCGTCCCTGCCCCTGGCTACCGCAGACGCCAAGTCGAACGCAAAGGTCGCCACGCCGCAGAGACGGGGCGGATAAGTGGAGATTACGTACAAACCCGGCGAAGAAAACATAAAACCCTTTAGGAAACCTAAACTCCGCAGGTTAAGAGGTAACTCAGTACCTCGTCGAAATCGGCCGTTGCCAACCCCACGACCGAGTCGGCGGCGCCGTAGTAAACGCGGAACTCGCGCGTTTTCTCATCCAGCACGAAGCCACACGGAAATACGACCCCCGGGACGTCGCCGATCATCTCGTAATAGGTACGGGGGCCGAATATCCAGTTCTCGCTCCGGCGTATTACGCGCCACGGCTCGTCAAGGTCGAGGAGGGCAAGTCCGCTACGGTAAAGGCTGCCCGAGGCGGTGCGCCGGACGCCGTGGTAGATGACGAGCCACCCCTCGGCCGTCTCGATTGGCGGCGGCCCCAGGCCGACGCGGTGAACGTCCCAGGAGGCGGGACGCGTCGTCAAAAGCAGACGGTGGTCGCCCCAGTACTTAAGGTCGGGCGAAAACGATATCCACATGTGGCCCTCGCCGCGGATGATCGGCCGGTGGATGAGGGCAAAGCGCCCGTTTATCTTCCGCGGGAACAGCGACGCGTCCTTGTCCTCCGGCGGGAGGAGGCGGCCATAGCGGTTAAAGGTTTTAAAGTCGGCCGTAGTGGCGAGCGAGACCACGGTCTCGTCCCGAACGAAAGACGTGTACGCGACGGCGTACTCGCCCAACGGCTCGAGCCACACAATGCGCGGGTCCTCGACGCCGAATCGTTGCTCGCCGTGGGTTTTATCGGCGACGAGGGCGGGTTCGGCGTCGATACGCCACTTCGTCTTGCCGTCGACGCTCCAGGCGACGGTGAGGTGCGAGAAACCGCGCAGGTCCTCCACCCGCACCAATAACAACGTCTCTCCGTCGACGAGTGCTGCGCCAGGGTTACAGACCGCGTGGGCAGGGTACGGCCATTCGTTGGCCGTTAATATAGGGTTCTTCTTGTATCGCTGGAAAAGTTCGTAGCCTCCAATTTGACATCCGTCGTTGCCTTTGATCATCACGCGCCTCCTGCGGAGCGGAAGTTGCACCCACTATATTATATATTCTATAAAAGCATTAGAAACAAACGAATGAAATGTATGTCGGTACGTTGGCCGCCGGTCGAACCTAACGGTTCGACCCTCCATCTACTTTTTCACCCCGCAGCGCACTAATCATGTTCATCCCGTACGAGAATAGGCTTATAAAAATGAGTATAGCAGAAGCGATATACGTCGTATGAAGAAACCACGGCGGGAACCTGAGGATAAAAACTACGAACATGAAGACCACCGACCCGGCCGCCAACTTCCCCCAGACGTTCGACGGCATCGCGCGGGCTTTCTTCCCCAGGAATATCGCGCCGCCTATTACTACAGCGACGTCCTTGGCGATGATTATGACCACGAGCCACACCGGTCCGCCGAGCCGCCAGGCAAGGAGAAAGGCCGTCGCGGCAATGCATATCTTATCCAGTACCGGGTCCAGAACCCGGCCGAACTCGGTCTCCTGCTCCAACTTCCGCGCCACGTATCCGTCAAAAGCGTCGCCGGCGGTCGATATTAACGCCAGAATTACGGTGATGTATAAGTACTCGCCGACCCATAGTAAATATAGCGCCGGCAGGTATATAACGAACCGGCCGACGGTTATAGCGTTCGGCCAGTTGACTATTCTCTCCCCCACCGCTACGCGCCCTCCCCGAATACGGCGCGTATCTCGTACGCGGCGGTCTCGGGCGCGTCGGACCCGTGTACAGCGTTGTTCTGAATGTTCGAACCGTACTTGGCCCGAAGCGTCCCCGCGCCGGCCTCGCCCGGGTCCGTCGGCCCCATAAGCGCGCGCCACCGGGCGATAGCGTTCTCGCCGGACAACACGCCGGCCATAAGCGGGCCGGACGTGATGAACTCGATAAGGCTCTCGAAAAAGCCCTTCTCCCGATGCACCGCGTAGAACTCTTCGGCCCGGGCCCGGTCGAAGGTCGTCATCTCGAGCCGTTCAATTGTAAGCCCGTCTTTCTCGACAGCCGATAATATAACGCCGACGCGGTCGGCGCCCACCCCGTCCGGTTTTATCAACAACAACGACCCTTAGC
>CBDUXC010000228.1:0-4268 GCA_965371065.1 uncultured bacterium | reverse complement strand
CATATCGCCGTAAACTTCTTCTATGGACGTTGCCTGGTCCGGAGTTTCTATGAAGGGGAACGACTCGGCCCGCTCATCCTCCCCCGCCTCGACCGGCGGGAACTCGAACCCCGGTCTTGCCGCCCGGGCCGCGTATATCTCGATAAGCTGGCGGGCCATCTTCTCGGCGGCGCGTTTTGCGTGGGCTTTCGCTTTTTGCCAGGCCGCGCCGCCAAGCCGAGACAAAGGTACTTTGGACGCGTCGCCGCCGGCGTATTTCTGCACCAGCCTTAGGTTGTAGACCGGAACGTATAGTTTGTTTCCGTCGGCGTACTCGACGGCTATATACTCGTCGGTACGTTCGCGAAGGGGTACTTCTTCCAGGCCGAGGTAACGCCCGATCCCATGTTCGGCGTGAACGACCAGGTCGCCGGCCTTCAAGTCGAACGGACTTTTGACCCTGATCGTATCTTCCGTACGGGGGAACTTCGACGGCCGCGGCGGGCGCGCGCGCCGTTTCGATACGACGCTGCGGGCCGGGTAGACCGCGACGCCCGCTTCTTCCCAGATGAACCCGTCGTAAAGGCGTGTGGTCGCGAAGGTCGCATCGAAATCGGGGTCGCGGGCTCTTATCATATCCAGAAACAAGTCGGGCTGGTCCGGCCGCTCGCAGGTTATTAACGTATTAATCTCGTTTTTACGCAAACGGGCTGCCTCTTTCGCGAAGTCGTCGAAGCGCCCGCCGAAGAAGTCGGTCGAGCGCGTATTGAACTCCAGGCGAGCGCCCCGGCGTCGGTGGTCTTCGAGGGGCCCGACCAGCTCAAGGGCCGCATGGGTTTTTTCGGAGTCGGCCGATACTAACTCGTCCATGGTCACGAAAAGCTCGTGCGGTTCCGGTACGGGGAAGCCGACGGTTGGCCGAGCCGCCAGGCGTTCCCGCTCGTCGGCCAGTTCTTGTTCCCGCGCGCGGCAGGCACCGCCGTCCACGAGGACGAGCAGCGGCGGTTCGCTAAAGTAATCGAGGACAGTGACCGTCTCGGGGTAAGCGAACGGTAGGAGGTTTTCTATGCCTTCAAAGTAACCGTGCGCGTCCAGGGCGTCTTCGACCTCTATGCCGGCGGCGTCGCCGAAGCGGCCGTAGACTTCGCGCAGCATCGCTACTCGCGTCTCTTCCGTAAGTATAATTTCCGCGGCGGGGACGATTCCAACTTGCTCGACTTCGGCGATTCGCCGTTGGCTGATAACGTCGAAGGTCCGGGCGGACTCGACCGTATCGCCGAAGAATTCGATACGGACGGGGTTCGGTTCGGTCGGCGGGAACACGTCCAGGATGCCGCCGCGGCGCGAGAATTGGCCCGGCGCTTCAACCATATCTTCCCGTACGTAACCGATTTCCGCCAAGCGGGTTGATAATTCGTCAAGGTCGTATTCGGCGCCGCGGCGTAACTCGAGTGCGGCGTGTTTAAGAACGTCCGGCGGCGGAAGCCGTCGGATTACTGCCGAGACCGGCGCGATGAGCGACGCGCCGGTTTTCGCCAGCGCGAGGGCTTCGGCGCGGGCGCCCAGCGTCTCGGCGGGCGGGCTTATAGGCTCGAACGGTATAACGTCGTACGAAGGTAGTACGACGTATTCGTCTTTTCCGAACGCCGATACGCCGGTTATTAACGCGTCTGTGTCTTCGACGGTCGGGGTTAATATTAGTTGAGGAACGTTCGTTTCATCCGCCAAAGCCGAAAGGAAGAGCCCGGCCGCCGGCCGTACGACGCCGCCGACGAGCATGGGGTCGCCGGGTCGGTTCAATAACTCGTCGACGAGTTTTTGGAAAACCGGATGTTTTTTTAGGCCGCGGGTAAACATTTCCGACAGAACGCGGGCGGATTATATCAGACGCCGCAAAGGGTCGCAAGGTAGGTGTGGGCGTAAGCGGCGAAAATTTGCCCGTAACAGAGCTTGACAAGGCGACAGCATCCTGTTATTAGTTTATTAAGTAACGATATAAACAACTGTTTATATATAGGTTACTATATTATATGAACCAATACGAGTTATACGAACTCCACTGCGAAGTTTGTAAGGCCCTTCATCACCCGGTCCGTTTGGCCGCGTTGCACGCTCTGGGCGAAGGCGAGAAGTCGGCGGCCGAGCTGCTCGACGGGTTGGACGTGAGTAAAGCCAACCTTTCCCAGCATATGAAGACTCTGAAGAGCCGGGGCATCGTTTCGGCGCGGCGGGAGGGACAGAACGTTATTTACTCGCTGAAGTACCCGAAGATCCTACGAGCTTTGGAGTTGTTACACGAGGTCCTGCTTGAGAAGCTCGCGGACCGTGGCGCGCTCTACGAAGAAGTGAAGAACTTATACGGATAGTACGTTTTCGGTCCGAAGTTTACGGACTGAAGACCGGTATAGTCTACCGGTGCGATAAGTTGATTAAAGGGAAAGACGATGAGTAAAAGGGGTTTACGAGGGGAAAGATAAACGCGAAACGCCGCGAATACCTGATGGGCAAAGAACGCCACATTCCGACCCAGGGTCCACATAATATAATGGGCGACCATAACGTTAACCTGATATTTGTGGAGTTCTCGGGGACGTACCGTCCGTAGTTACCGAATTACTGAAGTGTCGAACCCGGCCTTGCGCCGGGTTTTTCGTTTTCGTATATAAAGTTGACCCTTCGTCCGATGTATGGTACAAAACAGACGCGGAATCCATTGCGATGGAGCACAAAGGCGACATCGAAGAACACGGCGCTTTCGAGGTTTTTGAGTACGTCGCGTCCCGGCGCGCCGACGGCGTTATCTTCTTCCGCGACGCTGAAGGCTTGTCCGCGTACGTAACCGTCAAGGAAGGTTTGCCCTATCACTGCGGCGGAAGCTTCGGAGAAGGGGATACCGCGGCGCTGGGCGTCGCCGCAATCGAAAGAGGGTCGTATAACTACGTTGAGGATATACGGACTGACGAGGCTATCTTCCCGCGTAACATAACCCCGGAACTTGCAGAGGTACTCGTGTCCGGGGAAGCCGCGACGGCGCCCGAGTTGGTCGGAATGCTGGAGGAAACGGCGAGCCGTCCCGCCGGAGCGGGGGAACCTGCGGCGCCGGTCAAAACGTACTCGGGTCCGACGATATTACCCGCCGGACGTCCGGTGGACCCGGCCGAGTACGCCGCCGGAGACGCGGTGGACGTTTTATTGAACTTGGCGGGGCTGGGTTCGTCCGGGTTGCTGGTCGTCGAGAAGGACGACGCGCGAGTAGGGTTCTTTTCTGTTAAAGGTGGAGAAAGGTCCGCGGGCCGCGTCGAAACGGGCGGAAAAATTCTTACCGGCGACGAAGCGGTTAACAACGTACCGGCGGGTTGCGAGTACCGGTTTTACGAACTGCCCGAAGACCTGGTAACGCTGTACGACGCCGCGGCCCACGGCGCTACGATGGTAGTCAGGATGGACTCGGCGGCGGTAAACCCGGAGGAGTTCATCGCCTGGGCGGCGGAGACTGGAAAGAACTGCATTATCGCCACGGCCGGCCGCGCCGGTTCGGCGAACATTCTTATCGCCGACGGCGAAATGGTCGGGGCTGTAACGGCCCTGTCGTCGGAGATCCATCGAGAAATAGACGACGCTCTGGCGATATTCTACGCCATCGACTCGGAAGTCGGAATTTACGGTTAGACAATCTTAAAAAGGTTGGTTGAAAGAGCGGCCCGCGGGGCCGGGATGTTTTATGTTAACGGACCTGCACGTGCATACCCGTTTTTCGGCGGACGCGGCCGGCGACCCCGAGGAGTTCGTAGTCGTGGCGCTCGAACGCGGGTTGGATGTCATCGGTTTCAGCGAGCACTGGGACTTCGACCCGGGCGATAGGAGCTACGGCTTCTACGATTACGAAACGATACGCAACGAAATAGAGCGCCTGCGTAGGAAGTACGCCGGCGAAATCGAGGTGTTATTCGGCGTTGAAGTGAGTTACGTATCGTCCCGGGAAAATGATATACGGGCCGCGCTGGCGGGAAAAGAGTTCGATTACATAATGGGCGGCGTTCACGCGTCCGACGGGGTATATATATCGGAACCGAGGTGCCGTCCGTATATGGCCGAGCGGTCCGCGTGGGAGGTTTACGCCCGCTTCTTCGAGGAGACCGAGAAGGCGGTCGAGAGCGGGCTTTTCGATATTATCGCGCACCTTGACCTGTGTAAGCGGTTCGGCGTAGAGTTCTACGGCCCGTTCGACGCAGACCAGGTCGGCGACGGGTTGGTGGAGAAGGTAATTCGTAAGACCGTAGCCGGGGGCA
>CBDUXC010000227.1:0-4295 GCA_965371065.1 uncultured bacterium | reverse complement strand
GTGCATGTAATTGCCGGCCACGAAATAGCCCTCGCGATTCGCCGTCGACGACTGCCATGGGACTTCCGCGCCAGGTTCGATGCGCAATAACCAGGTGCGCGCACCCGAGCCCGGATCGTTCCGCAATTCCTTGATCGCCATACCTTCGTGATCGGTCTCCTGCCAGTCGAGCAATCCGCTTTCGAGAATGAGCGGTGTGCGAATCATTGCAGTCCGATCGTAGTCGTCGAGAAAGTAGAGTATCCGGGCGCCTGTCGGAGATTTCAGGTTGAAGCCGAGCGTACCGGGCGGCAGATAAGCGTAGCTGTAATCGGCCGTCCATATATCAAGGTAGTAGTCGGTCCCGTTCGTAAGGAATAGGGTGAAATACTTCGCCGCGCCGACGGGTAGAACGGAAAGCGCCGCGGCAAGCGCGATTATCTTTAACGCAAAACGGGCTTTTTCCATATATCGACCTTCGTCTTTGTACGCCGTCGAAAGAGCTACGGGTGTTTCCTCTACAGGTACTTCTTCAGTTCTTCGTACGCGTCCGCCGGGTCCACGAGCGTTACGTAGTCCGCCGCGCCGCCGAGTATGTTTTTGGCGTACCCGTGCTCGCCCCGCGGCGCCAGGATAAGGGCCGGGATATTATGAACTTTCGCGGGCATTAATATGTCGCCGGTCGTCAGGGCGATGCCGGTCGTGGGGGTTATCTTGTGTAGGTAACCGATTATGACCGAAACGCCGTCGCCGGGCGTCAGGTGGCCGCTGTACTTACCGTGGCCGTCGACGCTGTTGCCCAACGGCAGGGTCTCGGCGCCGGCCGCCAGGGCCCGGGTCAACAGTAGCGGGTCCGTCCCCTCGAAGTAACCGATGATAGTCATAGGTTCTCCTGATTATGCTTGGTGTAGTGGAACCGGCCGACGTGAAATTTATACACCCGCCAACTGAGCGGCAAGCTGCGCCAGCGCCCCGGCCTCGGTCGCGAAGTAACCGCCGCCTAAGCAGATAACGCATATTATGATGATTATCGCGACTATGGCGATGAGGACTATCGCGATTATGATTTTGGTTTTGCTTACGGGCCGCTTTCCGGATACGCCGCCGGTCCGCCCGTCCATCACCGCGTTGAACTTTTTACTTTTATACAGATAGACAAGGTTCCATATCGGCTGGAAGACGAGCCGGGCTTTCATACCCGAGACCTCGGTGTTGCACGATTGGAGCCGTTCCACTTCGCCGGAGCAGGCGCTCCGTTCTAACTCCTCGACCAGGCGGCGCCCCCGGGCCCACGCGTCTTCCGGCGAAATCGCCGGTTGCTTCACGTCGTAGCGGCCCGGGTCCGCGGTCGCTAAGGGTCCGGCGCCTTCGTCGTTGGAATATCGGGTACGGTCGTCCGCGACGTCGTCGAGGTCGTTCTGGGACAGGGCCGCGTCGTCGCCCGTAACCGGCGTACGGTAGTTCCCTTTATGTATCCCGGACGTCCGGTGCCATTCCTTGTATTCCTCGTGGTCGGTGTAGGTTTCGCGGCGTTTCGTGGTGGCGTTGTAGCGGGTCCGCGTAACGGGCCGCGAATGGGTCGTAGAATACTCTCCCGTCCAATGGCTCGTAGCGTCGCACTCGAAGACGTACGTCGGCGCGTAGAAGCCGTCGAGTTTCACGATTTTCGAGACCTCGTCGGCGTCGCCGGGGGTGAATATTCCGCCTTCGAGCCAATCGACTAATTTTTCCAGAACGCCCTTCTCGTCCAAAGCGAACGGCGCCAGGAACCTGGGGCAATCAAGGCCGCCTTCGCGTTCTTCCCGGGCTTTGAGGACCGACGGCATAAAGTACGTGGAGCCGCAGAACTCGCACGTGAGCTTCGCGACGCCGGGGACCATTTTCATCGCGCCGCCGCAGCTTCCGCACGTAAGCTCCATCAGGTCCGACGGTTGTTCCGGGACGCCCACGACCATTATATCGGTTTCGCACTCCCGGCATTTAACCGACTTACCGACGTCGTCTTTTGAATATGGTACTGCCGAGGAGCAGTTGGGGCACGTTACGTTTGAGGCCATTTCACCCTCCATTTTCGGGCGGTTGGTTCCGTTTTTACGGAAACGTAGCATAACGGCGGCGGCCGGTCAATTAATAGTTGACGCGACGGTCCCCGTTACACTCTCCGCGTGACGAACCAGAACCGGATAAACCCTGACGTTCCCGATAGAGTGCGGTTTTTTACGTACGAAAAAACCGCCCTCTCTCGACGAGGCGGTTTTTTTAAGGTTTATTCGTCCGGTTCCGGCGCCTGTTTCCGAGAGGGCGGTAAAGGAGGAAAGGAGGATGCGCCCTTTCAATTCGCAAAACAGGTGCCGGAACGGGCCGGCCGCGTTCTTTTTACCCTTATTCGGTGGGTTCGAGGGTTCCTTGCCAGTAGTGGATAATAATCCACGCGGCCGCGAACGCGCCGCTTACGAGGGCGAATTTCAAATAGGGGTTCAACTCGAAACCGCTTTTCGTTTCCGGCTCGTATTCCTCGAACCAACCCTCGTAGTCGGACTTCATCGCCTCCCACTTGTCGGGATGCTCGGCCTTGACGTGCTCGACGTATTCGGCTTCGGTCTCGAAGCGGAACCGGCAATCGTAGCATATGTAGTCGCCTTCGCCCTCGATTATATCGTCGGTCGCCGGTTCCGGTACGACTTCGGCCGGGTACGGTTCCGCCGCGGTCTCTTCGCCGGCGTCGGCGACGACGTAAGCGTAAAGGTCCGAGATGGGTACGGCCGCGGCGGTTACGACGAACGCTAACAATAAGGCGATTAATGAAAACGGTGTAAATTTCATTTCATTCCCTGCTTCCCTCGTCCAATACGTAAACCCCGTCCGCGTCGTCGTAATAATAAACCTTTTCGTCTATCGTGTAGTCCTCGTAGATCCTGTTGCCCTCTTCATCTTCGGCTACGTCAATAGTACCGACGCCCCAGGTGATTATTTCGGGGACGCTGTCGTCGTTCAAATCATCGAAGCGGATCTCCATATCGAAGCCGCCGTGGGACCCGCTCCAGTTGGCGACGATACCTTCCCATATCGGCTCGAGGCGGCCGTCGCGGGGCACGAGCAGCAGCGCCACGTCGTCCCAACCGGCCGACGAACCGTACATCCGCCTGTAAACGACGTAGATGACGACCAATTCGGGCGTCAGTTCTTGAACCGTGAATGTTTGGACGGTATCGGTTCGTTCGAGGTTGATGTTCAAGAAATCAATAACGTACGGATCGAATACGACACCGCCTACTTCGGTAGTTATCGTCAGGCGCCTTTCGGCCGTTATCGGCGCCGGCGGCTCGGGCCATTCAATGGCGTAAGCTTTTTCTGCGGCGCCGTCGCCGTCGAGGTCCGGCAGCTCGGCGACGAGGGTCCTGGGGGTCGCCGCGCTTACCGCGAGTAACATAGTTATAATAGTAAGGAGTTTCATTTACGGTCGTCTTGACACCGCCCATATGGCGTTATGGTTAATAGTCAATGGTTCGTCGATAGCGCCCCAGCCCGTTGCCTCGGCGAAACCGGCGGCTTCCAACATCCGTTTTAGCTCGTGCCAGGAGTACAGCCGGTTCCACGTTTCTTTGGTAGTTTGGCTGCCGTCCGGTTTAACGAACGTCCATTCGGTAATCGCCGCCGATTCGTCCAGGTCGAAGCGGCGCTCTTCGAGTATTCGCCCCTGGCCGGCCCATTGCCATCCATAGGGCTGGAAATGGCTTATAACCCAGTCCCGGTTTATTACCTGTAAAATGAAAGTCCCTTCGGAGCGGAGCGTCCTGAGTACCCGCTCAAGTATATCATAGTTCGTGTCGTCGTCGAAGTACCCGAAGCTGGTCCAGATGCATATAACGGCGTTGAACTCGCCGACGTAGGCCAGTTCCCGCATATCGACTACGTCGAAAAGGGCGTTTGAGTTTACCGTTTTTGCCCGGGTCTTCGCACGCTCAACGTAATCGGGCTGGAAGTCCACGCCCAGGACGTCGTAATCCCGGGCGGCCAGCGGTATCGCGACGCGGCCGTTGCCGCAGGCCAGGTCTAAAACTTTACACGGCTCGCCCAGCGCCCAATCGACGAAGGCCAGGGTGCGATCTACGTCCTCTCCTTCGCGAAGGGAGAAGCCGTACTCCAGCCAGTTCTCGTCGAAGAAATCGTCTATCCAATTTTTACCGGCCAATTGACTCGCTTTCAAGATAAGTCGCCGCTGCGTTCGCGTACGTCCCGGTTCACGACATACCGCCCGATTACTCTTTATCGGCGTTGATTATAAGGTATAAATAGGTTTGGCGGAAGGGAAAATG
>CBDUXC010000226.1:0-4307 GCA_965371065.1 uncultured bacterium | reverse complement strand
GTATTTCAAACCTAAATGGTCACCGTCGGGCGATATGCTCGCGTGCCTGACGGTTAAGGACCGGTTCATAGACATATTCCTGATGAACGCCGAGACGGGGGAGAAGTTCAAGAATATAACGAAGGGATACACCCTTAACGAGTACGACTACGTGATGTACCTGGAGAACGGCCTTAGCTGGTCGCCCGACGGGAACTTCGTAACCTTCGTCGTGAAGAAGGACACCTTCGACCAGCTCTATATACTCAACGTTCTGAACGGGAAGGTCGCGACCCGCTTCAACCCGAAGCTCGAGGACGTGGTCGGGCCGGCCTATTCGCCCGACGGCCGGTACATCGCTTTCGCCGCCCAGGAACTGGACCGGAAGGATATATATCTTTACGAAACGGCGACCGGTACTATTCGCGGAGTTACCGACGACCCGTACGCCGACGGGTATCCGGCCTGGTCGCCCGACGGCGAATATATCTACTACACGAGCGAGCGGGAGTCGTTCAATAGTATCTTCCGTGTCCGGCCCGACGGATCCGATATGGAACAGCTTACCTTCGGTGACTACGATAACATCGCGCCCGACGTATCACCCGACGGCTTGAGGCTCCTGTTTACGTCCAATCGGTACGACGGCATCTATAACCTGTTCACGTTGAACCTGGCGACGCGGGAGGTCGGGCGCTACACTGACGTGGTCGGCTCGGTGATGGACGCGTCCTGGTCGCCCGACGGCGACAGGATAGCCTTTACCGCGTATGAGGACCAGACTTTCTCGGTCTATGCGATGGACACGCCGGCGGGCCCTATGGATTCGCCCGCGGTAGAGCGTCCCGCTGAGGGCGATTACGTCTATGAAGCCGGAACCGGAGGCCTTTTCGGCGAACCGCTTGAAGCGGTCGCCGAAACGGTCGAAGCGGTCGATGTTCTGTCGAAAGGGCCGATAACCGTTGAGGGCGACGATTACGTTTACGAGCTGTCGAGTGAAGGCGTAGAGGTTCTCGGACCGAGCCCCGAAAGCAACGAGGACTCCGACGACGGAGCCGGCCCGACCGCGAAGGACGAACCGGCCGACGAGCCCGAGTGGGACGAATCGTACGTCGAGACGGTCCGGGAACTTGCGGCCGAAGATGCTTTGGAAAGGAGCCGTAAGTACGGGCTCGATTGGGGCGCCGATTACGTTTACACAACTTTCTCGTTCACCACCGGCGGCGAGTTCCGCAACTACTCGGTCGTCGGCATCTCCGACATCCTGGGCGCCCATCGTATGGATATAATGTTCGATCTGATTTCGGTCTCCAGCTACGAGGACCTGAACGGCGCGTTGTACTATTACTTCATGACCCGGCGCCCGACGTACGTCTTCGGAGGCTCGAGCTGGCGTTACTACGTATATAATAAGGACAACGAGTACTACGAACGTCAGAGCGGCGGTTTCGGGTCGGTTTATTATCCGTTCACGTACCGGACTCGCGTCGAGCTGACCCTTTTCGGTTACTACCAGCAGCGGCAATACTTCGATTACGTGGATAGGAAGGATGTACCGGATAGGAACAATAACTTGTTGGGGGCCGAGGTCGGTCTGGTCCGGGATACGTCCCAGTGGTACTACTACCATCCGACGTCCGGCTCAAGGATGCGCTATTCGCTGGAAAAGACCGTCGCCGTCAGCGCGAGTTCCCTGAGCTATACTCGGCACAACGTCGACGTCAGGCGGTACGTCCGCATAAGCGACCGCAACAGCCTGGCGTTCCGGTTCATCGGCGGGTACAGCCACGGCCGCGACCCGCAGCCGTACTTCATCGGCGGGGGGAGTACGCTGCGCGGTTATAAGTACGACTATATTTACGGTACCCGGATGTTCCTGGCCAACTTTGAATTTCGGTTCCCGCTGATCGACTTCGTCGTGACGCCTGTTCCGGGCCTTACGATCGGCGGCTTCCGCGGCGTTTTCTTCACGGACATCGGTACGGCGTGGTCCGACTGGGACGAAGACAGCCCTTACCCGGAGGACCTCCAGTGGTACGTTAACAAGGAGGACTCGAAGTATAAAGGCTTAAAGCTTTGGAGTACCGACGGCGGTTTCCACCTGGTCCACCCGAAGATGTCCTTCGGGGTGGGGCTGCGGTGGTGGTTCGGCTACTTCGACATGATGTTCGATTGGGCGTGGCGCACCGACCTGCGGGACGTCGACGGGCCGGCGGAGTTCCAATTTACGCTGGGGTATCCGTACTGACGTAGTCCGTACGACCGCAGCTTTAAGTTCGATTGGGGACGATATCCCATATGTATAAGTCGTTGCCGATAATAACGTTTACCGGTTGTTTGATTGGCGTGGTTGCTTCGACGTGCGCTACGACGTCCGATGGCGGTACTTTAATTTACCGTGCCGCCGTAGGCGGTTTAACGACGCCTAACATCGAGGGCGATAAAGCCGCAGCGATCACATGGGCTATGTCTACCGACTTTTCTTACAGCCGTTTCGAAGTTGGGTACAGGTTCTTTTCGGAACGGGATATGCGGCAGGAAACGTCCTTCTCGCCGGCGGTAGTTGACCACCATTGGATATACGGCGGTTTCAGGTTTATCGAACGTCCGACGTGGGGCTGCTTCGCCCGGGCTTCGTTCAATATAGATAACCCCCGGTACGGTATTTTCGGCTATGAGGGTATAAATGATCATTATTACCCGGGTTTTTACGCTGGAGTTGACTTCAAGCCGTCGGAAAGAACGCGTATCTCCGCGAGCGTCGGTTATACCCGTACGTTGAAGCCTGCTTTCGAAGGCGGCCCGATGACCGGAACCGATGCGTTTATAGATACCGCGTCCGTAATAATTAATCCGTCGTTTGAGTATTGGATATTGTCGTTTCTGGGTGTTGGATTCAGGTCCGGCATATATTACGATTTCGACGGCGTCAGGGCGTACGAAGGGGACGGCGATAGACCGCCGTCGGCTATTCGTTTGACTTTTATGGGCGGTGTTGCCGTGGACCTTACTAAAGCGGCCCGTCTGGGCGGTTAATCCTCCCGTTTTAGAAGTTATTTAGTAACTGTTCGGATATTTACTTTCCCCTTGATTTTCTCCCTACCTGTGCTAAAAATGCCCGCGGCGGGTGGTCTCGCCCGCCGTTCTATTTAACCACGTGGTTATGGACGACGTCGCGACGGCTGGTTATATAATTATAGACCGGACCCTTTGCGGGTCCTGCGGCGGGTGCGTTGCGGTCTGTCCGCCGGCGCCGCCGGCGCTTCTGCTCCACGAGCTTACGCTAACCTTCTACCCGGACCGCTGCGTCGAGTGCGATAACTGCGTAGCCGTCTGCCCGATAGGCGCGCTGAGCGTAAATGGGTAACGTTCTTGCGTCGCCGCTTAACATTTAGTATAATACGTTCGCTTTATAGGAGAGGTGCCGGAGCGGTCGAACGGGGCGGTCTCGAAAACCGTTGTGCCTTAGGGTACCCAGGGTTCGAATCCCTGCCTCTCCGAAGTCAATATTAGCCTAAAACGTCTTTTTCGGCGGAGGGGTGTCCGAGCGGCTTAAGGAGCACGCCTGGAGAGCGTGTGGGTCTTCTGGGCCTCGTGGGTTCGAATCCCACCCCCTCCGCCAGTTTTTCTAATAGTGGGGGAATCGCTTATGGATAACAAGTTTACCGCCGTCTTCGAGCGCGACGGCGAGTGGTGGATCGGATACGTCGAGGAACTGCCGGGCGCCAATACCCAGGGCGCGACCCTGGAGGAAGCCCGCGAGAACTTGAAGGAAGCGGTCGCGTTGTTATTGGAAGCTAACCGCGAACTCGTAGAGAAAGAGATTAGCGGCCGTGAAGTGGTTAAAGAAGAACTGGTAGTCGAGCTTTGAAACGCCGAGCGCTCGTAAAACACCTTTCCGCTAATGGATGTTACCTACTGCGAGAGGGCGGGAAAAACTCGATTTTCTATAACCCTAATACTAATAGAACTTCGTCAGTTCCACGGCACAAAGAACTAGCGTATAAGTTGGCTATGAAAATATGTAAAGACCTAGGAATTCCCGTGCCTAAGTGACAGGTGCCCCTGGAGAGCGTGTGGGTCTTCCGGGCCTCGTGGGTTCGAATCCCACCCTCTACGCCATAAAATTAAAAGAGGGCTTACGAAGCCCTTTTTACGTTCCCGCCATCTCTTCAATCCAATCCACCATCACCTTTAGAGCCAGGCCGACATTGCCTATTTGGCAATGATTATGAGCCTGTTCTTCTTTGGTAAAAACGCGTCCGGGTACAGATTTCGCGTTGGTCAGGACGTCCAATTGCTTCCGGTGCATTTTAAAGGGAATGAAG
>CBDUXC010000225.1:0-4308 GCA_965371065.1 uncultured bacterium | reverse complement strand
ACCTTCAGCGAAGGCGACCGGACGGTAACCGGGACGCCGCCGTCCGTTGCGGCTGTGGTTATGGATGCTATGGGCGCCGACGTTATCGGTGCCAACTGCTCGGCCGGGCCGGAGGGTCTTACCTCGGTAATCGCCGAGATGGCGTGCTACACGTCGAAACCGCTGGCGGTGCTGCCCAACGCCGGGTTGCCCCGCTTGGACGGCGACGAGACCGTCTGGGATATGGACCCGAAGAAGTTCGGCGAGTTCGGGCCAAAGTTCGCAGAGCTGTGCGCGTCGGTGATTGGCGGCTGCTGCGGTACGACGCCGGCCCATATCGGCGAATTGTCGCGGGCCGTCGCCGGGCTGGGACCTGCTTCTCACGAGACCAAGGGAAGAACGTTTCTGGCGAGCAGGACCCGGGTCGTTGAAGTGGGTGTCGGCGTAACCGTGGTAGGCGAACGGATAAACCCGACGTCCAGAGCCGACCTGACGACGGAGATAACCGAAGGTAAGCTGGAAATAATCAGGTCCGAGATTGAAAGGCAAACCGCCGCCGGCGCGGACGCCATTGATATAAACGTAGGCGTACCGGGCGTGGACGAAGTCGAGGCGATGAACCGGGCCGCGTCTTTCGCCGACCGGGCGACGGACCTGGCCCTATCCATAGACTCGGGCGACCCGGACGTGTTGGAGGCCGGGCTGCGGGCTGCTTCCGGAAAACCGCTGCTCAACTCGATAAGCGGTGAATCCAAGAAGTTGGAGGCGCTGTTGCCGTTGGTAAAGCGCTATGGTACCGCTTTCGTCGGCTTGGCGCTCGACGACGACGGCATCCCCGATACGGTCGAGGGCCGCTTGAGTATAGCGGAGCGCATCGTAGATACGGCCATCAACTCCGGTATCCCGGTCGAGAACATATTAATTGACGCTCTGATGATGACGGCGGCCCAGGCCGCCCCGTCGATTACTCTGGACGCGGTTCGCTTGATCAGAGATAAACTGAGCGTCAAGACTATGCTCGGCATATCGAACGTATCCCACGGCTTGCCGGACCGAAGCGTCCTCAACGCGGGTACACTGCTCGCGGCCGTGGGTAATGGTTTGGACGCGGCGATCGTAAACCCGTACGACCGTAGGGTCGCCAAAGCGCTGTCAATAATCAAGGTGATACAAGGCCGGGACCTGGGCGCCCGCGAGTACCTGAAAGCGGTTAAAGGCGAAGAACCGAACGCGGCGCCGGCCGCCGAACCGGCAAAGGTGCCGGGCGATATGTTATACGAAGCCGTTCTACTCGGTTATCGGGACCGGATAGGCGAGCTTATCGGCCGGCTGTTGGATGACGGCATCGAGCCGGTCGGTATAAACGACAGGTTTATATTACCGGCTCTCGAGGAGGTCGGGCGCCGGTTCGAGAAGAAGGAGTATTTCCTGCCGGAGGTTATCCTTTCGGCCGAAGCGGTACGAGAGGTTTTTAACGTACTCGAACCGTTGTTCGAGGAGGGCGCGAGCGCGAAGGTAGGCAGCGTGGTTTTAGCGACGGTCGAAGGGGACGTACACGATATCGGCAAGAACATCGTATTGGTCGTTATGAGGGGTCACGGCTTCGACGTACGAGATTTGGGCAAGAACGTATCGGCCGATGAAATAGTTAAGGCGGCCGGCGACGCTGATATCGTCGCGCTGTCGGCGCTTATGACGACGACGATGCCGGAGATGGGTAAAGTCGCCGAGAACCTGTCCGAAGCCGGTATAGAAAAGCCGATGCTTATCGGCGGCGCGGTCGTGGATGACGCGTACGCGTCGAAGATAGGGGCTTATTACGCGCCCGACGCGGTAAGTGCGGTAAAACTCGCAAAAGAAGTTCTGGGGAAGGCGTAAAGAAGCCGAGAAAGGGGACGGCGTGCGCGTACTAATAACCGGGATAACGGGTTTCGCGGGAAGCCATTTGGCCGATTATTTACTCGATAGGGTGGACGGCGTAGAGGTGTTCGGTACGACCCGGTGGCGCAGCCCGACGGTCAATATCGACCATATCCGCGACAGAATCGAGCTCGTCGAGACGGACTTACGCGACGCGTCCAACGTCGAGGAGCTGGTCCGGAACTTCAAACCTGAGCGCATTTTCCACCTGGCGGCCCAGAGCTACGTCGTAACGAGCTGGAAAGCGCCGACCGAGACGATTACGACGAACATCATCGGGACCGTCAACATCTTCGAGGCCGTACGGCGGGCCGGAATAAACCCCCGGATTCTGGTCGCTTGCTCCAGCGAAGAGTACGGTTACGTCGAACCGGACGAGGTACCGATTACCGAAAATAACCCGTTGAGGCCGCTCAGCCCTTACGGCGTGTCGAAAGTCGGGCAGGACTTGCTGGCCTACCAGTACTTCAAATCATTCGGCCTGGACGCCGTCAGAACGAGGGCGTTCAATCACACTGGCCCGAGGCGCGGACGCGTTTTCGTCTGTTCCGACTTCGCTATTCAGGTAGTCGAAGTCGAGAAGAAGTTAAGGCCGCCGGAGGTAACGGTCGGGAACCTGGACGCGGTCCGGGACTTCACCGACGTACGGGATACCGTCCGGGCGTACTGGCTTGCGCTGGAGAAGGGGAAGAAGGGCGAGGTTTACAACATCTCAAGTGGGACCGGTTACTCGATCGGCGAGATATTGGATAAATTAATCGCGATTAGCGGCGTGGACGTGAAAGTCGTCCAGGACGCCGCGCGGCTCAGGCCGTCGGACGTGCCGTTATTGATCGGCGATAACAGCAAGTTCCGGGCCGACACCGGTTGGGAACCGGAGATATCGTTTGATAAAACATTGTCGGATATACTCGATTACTGGAGAGAACGTATATGAGAATCGCGGTGATGGGGACCGGCTACGTCGGGCTGGTTACCGGCGCGTGTTTCGCCGACCTGGGAAACCACGTTATTTGCGCCGACGTGGACGAAGATAAAATCGGGATGCTGAAAGGCGGAGTAATCCCTATTTTCGAGCCGGGCCTTACGGAGATAGTCGGGATAAACGCCGAGATGGGCCGCCTCGAGTTTACGACGGATATCGAGGAAGCTGTAAAGAACTCGAAGATAATCTTCGTCGCGGTCGGGACTCCCCAGAGCGCCGACGGCGAAGCCGACCTGAGCCAGGTCAAAGCCGTAGCCGAAACCGTCGGGAAGGCGATGGACGGCTACCGGCTCGTCGTGAACAAATCAACGGTTCCGGTGGGGACCGGCGATGTGGTGGGGCGAATTATCAAGGAGTTTCAAACCGAGGACCGTCCGTTCGACGTCGTGTCCAATCCCGAGTTTCTGCGAGAGGGCTCGGCGGTCCACGACTTTATGCACCCGGACCGCGTCGTCATCGGGTGTTCGAACCAGGCGGCCGGGCAGACGGTCGCGGAACTTTACGAGCCGCTTGGCGCGCCGATTATTATCACCGACATATTGTCGGCCGAGATGATAAAGTACACGTCCAACGCGTTCCTGGCGCTCAAAATCAGTTTTATCAACGAGATTGCGAATATTTGCGACGAGGTCGGCGCCGATATAAAGGAGGTCGTCGCTGGCGTCGGGATGGACGGACGGATCAACCCGGCGTTCTTCGGCGCGGGGATAGGCTTCGGCGGGTCGTGTTTTCCCAAGGATACCTTGGCGTTAATAGACATCGCGGCGAAGGCCGATTACGATTTCCGGGTTCTTCGGTCGGCGGTCGACGTGAACGACGACCAGCCGAAACGTTACGTAAAGCGAATCGGCGAAGAACTCGGCGGGTTGGACGGTAAGAGAGTGGCGGTCTGGGGCTTGTCGTTCAAGCCGAACACCGACGACCTACGGGAATCGCCGGCTTTGAAAATTGTAGGATTGTTGAAAGACGGAGGCGCCGACGTAATCGCGTACGACCCGGTCTCGGCCGAAGGGGCGAAGGCCGAAATTCCCGGGCTTGTAACCGCCGAAACCCCTTACGAAGCGGCCAAGGCGGCGGACGCGCTGGCGGTCGTTACCGATTGGAACATGTTCAAGGAAGTTAATCTCGAGAAGTTGAAAGGGTTGATGGCCCGTCCGTTAATCTTCGACGGGCGTAACATCTACGACCCGGAGAAGGTCCGGGCCGCCGGCTTCGAGTACTACGGCGTCGGTCGGCGGTAGGCCGTTTAACGGACGGAACGTTGTATAAAGAGACCGCGCTTACCTTCGGGGCTCGTACCTACTCTATCCTCTCCATCCCGCCCATATACGGCCGCAGTACCTCCGGTATCGCGATGGACCCGTCGGCGTTCTGGTAGTTCTCCAGTATCGCGATTAGGCAGCGCCCGATCGCGAGACCGGACC
>CBDUXC010000224.1:0-4316 GCA_965371065.1 uncultured bacterium | reverse complement strand
ACCAGTTGTCGTAACCGGCGGAATCGTCGTTAATAAACCCGAAATCGCAGAAACCGTCCGCCATAGCACCGGTCGTCGCGTCACACATAACGAGTAAATGGATTTGGACGTTGTAAGCCGTATACTCGGTCGACCCTTCGTCCGGGTCTTCGATTTGCAAAGGAGTAATAGAGATATCTATTGAGTACGCTTCGGATATCATGTTCCCACACGCCGTCAGCATATCTTCCCGGCCCCAAGTCGGCGGTATTTCATAACCATCGACAATTGTCCCTATATCTACGGTGGCGAAATGGAACGTGAAGCCGGTATTGAGAAGCCCGTCAAGTAACTCGGTATCCCGGTCTTGGAAAGCACGCTCCAACGCTTCTAATACCTGCGCCGGCGTATTACCGAGCGTTGGCGTCGTCCCGCCGTCGTCGCAGGCGGTGAAGGATAGCAAGACCGCGATAACGAACCCTATTACGGTTATGTTCTTCATAAAAGCCCACCTCACATCAGCGAATTCACCTATTTAAATGCCGCGAGGATCATGCCTAAAGACCACGGTCTAGGCGATTCGAACGTACCGTAAGACACCGTCTTATCCCACCAGTCAATTACCAACCAGTCGTCGTAACCGCCGTAACCCACGTTTTCGAACCCGAAATCGCAGTAGCCGTTGGCCATATAGCCGTTCGTCGAATCGATCATCACGACCAACGTGACCTGTACGTCGTCTGCCGTAAACTCGGTCGCGCCCTCGTCGGGGTCGCCGACGTCCGCGGTTGTCACCGTGAAGTCGATGCTGTAAGCCTGGTCGAACATGTTTTCGACGGCCGAGGTCAGTTCGTCGTAACCCCAGGACTCGGGTATCTCGTAATCGCCGACCCATCCGCCCACGTCGCTCGGGTCGAAGTGGAACGTTACTTCCGGCGCGAGAACGTCCTTGAAAAGCTCGATATCGTAGGCGTTGAACGATTCCTCCAAATCCTCGAGCGCCTCGACGGGCGTCCGCTCATCGGTGCCGTCGCTACCCGCATAGAACAAGGCCAGTATCCTTCCGAAAGACCAGTCTTCCTCCAACATCGTTATCGAAGTAAAATCCTTGATGTTTTCGAGCGACCAGGCATCGGTACCGTCGGCCGTATCGAGCGTGAAGTAGAACGTCAAAGGCCCAATTACCTCGTACCAGTTATGCGCGTCTATCATTACTTTCAACGTTACTTCGACGTCGCCGGTCTCGTACGTGGTATCCCCTTTGCCCGGTTCGCCGACGTCCGATTCGTCGAAGGAAAACGTTACCGTATCAGTCGCCCCGAACATGTTCCCGACGGCGGTCAGGAAGATGGCTCGGCCCCACGACGCCGGTATCGTATAACCGTTTACCTCGGTTCCCACGTCGTCCTCGTCGAAGTAGAACCTGAAATCCGAAGTCAACAAACCGTCCAGCGCGTTCGCGTCCTGATTGTTGAAGGCGGTCTTGAACGCCCGAAGCGTTTCCAGAGCCGGACGCCCGTCCGTCGGCGTCGTACCGCCGTCGTCGCAGGCGGTGAAAGACAACAAAACAGCCAGCGCTAAACCTGTTACCAGAGGGGTACGCATAATAACCTCCGTTACGGTATCAAGGCTTATGAAACCCTATCAATATCTCGCCGAAAGGAGCTTCTTCTACGGTCCGGCCGCCGCTTCTTTACCGTTTAAGGTTTTCCGTAAAACCACGCTAATATTGAACCAACGGATGATATCCCTTCGGAAGTATGGTCCCACCAATTAGTTATCAACCAGTTGTCGTAACCGGCGGAATCGTCGTTAACGAATTCGAAGTCGCAATAATCCTGAGCAAGAAAGCCGCTCGTCGCGTCGACCATCACCAACAATCTGACTTCAACGTCCCGTGCGAAGTATATGGTATCGCCTTCGTCCGGCGTACCGACGTTCGACGTATTTATATCCATCTGGATATCGTACGCTTCGTCGAACATTTTCCCGGCGACTTCCAAGAACTTATCTCTGCCCCACGACTCGGGTATTATGTAGTCGCCCGGTCCGTCTCCGACATCGTCCTCGTCAAAGTAGAACGTGAAGTTGTTTGCCAGGCAGCCGCCCAGGTCGTCGATATCCCGGCTGTAAAACGTATCTTCGATTAGCTCTAATACTCCTTTTGGAGTATTCCCCGGCGGCCAATCGTCAATAACGACGGTTTCGTCGCAGGCGGTGAAGGACAATAAAACAGCCAGCGCTAACGCTAATATCGCTCCGGTACGCATAACGACCTCCCTCGTTGTATCACGGCTTACGGAACCCGACCAATATCTCGCCGAATGACGCTTCTGTTACGTTCCGGCCGCCGGTCCCGGCCGGCGAGGTGTCGTCCCGCCAACCGGTGACGAGCCATTCCTTCTCGTTCTTTTCGTTGTACACGGCCCCGAACTCGAACGTTATGAAACCCTGCGCCCAATACCCGTAATAGGGCTCAACCATCACCAGAAACTGCATCTGGACGTTATCGGCGGTATAAGAGGTGTCGTCGGGGTCCGGGTCGCCGATAGTCTTCGTAACAATCGATATATCTATCGAAAACGCGTTATCAAATATCCTACTTACGGGGTTGAGGAAATCGTCCAACGTCCACGACTCGGGGACCGTATATTCGCCTACCTGCTTGCCTACGTCGTCATCGTCGAAGTAGAACGTGAAGTCGGTTGAAAGGCAATATTCTAAGTCGTTAACGTCTCGAGCATTAAAAGAATCTTCGATCATCTCAACCGTGTATGCGGGGCTTATCCGGCCCGTTACAGGCGGTTCTATTATAATTATACCTTCGTCACACCCGACCAAAACAGATAGGGTCACGACATAAGGAATAACTACGTTTATCGGTCTCATCCCTACTCCTCCTCAAATAGCAACTTTATCTCGCCCCAGGAGAGCGGCTCGTATCCGACGAGGGTCGTCTCGGCGCCCGTGCCGTCGTCGTCCCACCCGGCGACCAGCCATGTACTTGCAGTCTTATCGCGTCGGAACGTCAGCTCGCCCGTGCCTTCGGCGCAATACTTGACGTTGCCCTCGAGCGTAACGTATATCTGCATAGTAACGTTGGCGGTGTATTCCGTTACACCTTCCGGCGGGTCGCCCACGCCGTCCCAGCCGATCGTACAGCCGTAGTTGACCGCCCGGACGAAGAGGGCCGTGACCAGAGCGTAGTCCTCGCCGCGGCCCCATTCCCGTTCGCCCGTGTCGGTATGGGCCGTGAAGACATAGCCATTCGCCAACAGCCGCAGGTAGTCGCCGGCGGCCCCGTTCCTGAGCGCCGTCTCGACGCGGCGGACGGTGTCGGCGGGGGTCCCGCCGCCCGGCCCGAACCCACCGCCGTCTCCGCACGCGAATAAAGCCAACGCCGCGCTGGCGACCAACGCTATAATCGTACGTTTAACCGTAGCTATGATGTCGGAACCCGGTTAATAACTTTCATAACGCCGAATGACTCGAGCCCGGTGCTTTCCATCGTCGTAGGCGCCGTATTATCGTGAATTCCCTTGATGCGCCACTCGCTGGAGCCGTTTACGTCCACGGTCTCGAAATCGAAAACGCAGGTGCCCTGCGCGACGTACCCGCATCAACCGCTTTCGTACCACGTAAGGGTGAAACTAACGGCCGGGCTGGTGTAGGTCCCGGCCTCCGTCGTCGGCTGCCCTACGGCGTTTTCGTCGATTTCGCAATTGATGGAATACGTGTTCGCGTACAGGCTCTTAATCTCGGCGTAGTCGATACTGAGCGGCCAGGACGCGGGTATCGTGTACCCGTTTACGTCCCTGCCGACGTCGTCGTCGTCGAAATAGAAGGTCATCGAGTCGTGCATCAGCGCCCGGTAGGCGATTTCGTTCCGGGCGTTTATCGCCTGCTCGAGGGAAGCTACGACGTCCGACGGCGTGTTCGTCGTACCGCCGCCGCCGTCGCCCGGGCCGGTGGACGTTCCGCCGTTACAGGATAGAAAACCTGCCGCCGCCGTAAACGCGACGGTCAGTATCAGTATTTTCTTCTTCACGCTTCGCCTTTCGTTTCGTCGGGTATATCCGCGTAATCCTATTATCTTCATAAACCTGCTTGTACATAAAGAGTTATGTATTTTTAATATAGCCCACGCGTCGTCGTAATGCAATAAAAATACGAAAAGGCCGACCCAAGGGGCCGGCCTCTTACTAAAGGGGTTGGTTCGCTTAGTACATTCCGCCCATACCGCCCGGCGGCATCGGCGGCGCTTTATATTCCTCAGGTTTATAGGTAACCAGCGTCTCGGTGGTAAGCATAAGACCGGAAATCGACGCGGCGTTCTG
>CBDUXC010000223.1:0-4325 GCA_965371065.1 uncultured bacterium | reverse complement strand
GGTAAGTTACTCAACCGTTTGGGGTAGCTACCGAAGATATAGAGCGTAGAATCATAGAGTCTTTTTATTATTTGAAAATAGTCTTCTACTAATGGCTTAATCCTTTCGGCCGCTACAAAGACATCGTAATCGCTTTCTATTTCAGCGAATATTTTATCCGTTAATATATACAAGTCAGCAAAACCTTTGTCCAAGATAGTGATAGTCCTTCCGAGCCCCGGGTATTTGTCTTTATTAAACAAATAAACTCCTATTTTAAGTAAATCAGTTAACGAACAGTAAAAAATACTCCTTCCATAACTCTCTATATAATTCCGGAAGTTAATTATACTCATCGTTTTTATTTTCTGTTCGTTAACGTCCATATAATATATAGGTTTTATCTATCCCCCCTCCACCACCCTAATCTCCTCCTCGGACAAGCCGTACAGCTCATATACGAGGGCGTCGATCTTACGGTCGGTGGTTTTGACGGCGCGCTCGAGGCGCGTGCGGTCGGCGTCGCTTCTGGCGGCGGCCAGCCGCTTGTGCAAATCGAGCATCTCGTCCACCAGTTCTACCACACGGTCGTGCTTTTCCACGTACGCCGGGCTACTTCACCTCGCTAGCAAACCCCAGTACCTTGTTTTTTATTTCTACTAACAAATCCGTTCCTTCGTCTATTATAGAATAGACCTCTTCTGGCGTATAAATCCGCTCTTCTTGTTTTTCGGCCTTCTTGGGGCCTAAGGATAAAGTAATTGTTTTTCCCTCTTCGGCGCGTTTGACAATCGCCCCGTAGATGGAAGAACCGGCAAATGAATGTAATGTCAAATACCTATGCGTTAAGTCGTGGCGTAGCGCTGATATATTATTATAAGTTTCTTTATTAGCTATATCGGCTAGATAATGTAATAACGTATTGTTCTTACTAATATTATTCTCAATAAGATTACATATCCTCTTAAAAGAACAAAGGACTCTGGGGTCCCCTGTATATTCAGTATCTAAAGGGTATCCTAAAGGCCAATTTATTATATTACTAAGTTTTTCGAAATAACTAAACCAACGGAGGATAAAACTTTCAGCGTAAAAAGAAGCTTCCATCAAATCGCTACGACGGTACAATTCGTTTTTATGATCGTTCTTCGCCCAAAGGTAATAATAGAATTGGTAATGGTTATCGGCTATAGATATACCGTAAAGATGTACCTGTAGTATATAGCATTCCAACTGTGGGGAGATCTTAAACGAATCGCTAAGTACCCGAAAAACGGCGGCGAATCTTTCCACTTCATCTGAAGATAGTCCATAATCTTTACGCGTTACCTCGTTAGCGAAGATTTCCAGAGCGTTTTTAGAATAAACGCGCGTAGCGAACTCATACCAATCCTTATAATCCTTATCTTCTTTCATATCGTTTACCCCTCCACCACCGCAATCTCCTCCTCCGTCAACCCGTACAGCTCATAGACCAGCGCATCGATCTTGCGGTCGGTGGCTTTGACCGCCCGCTCGAGGCGGGTGCGGTCGGCGTCGCTCTTGGCGGCGGCCAGCCTCTTATGCAGGCCCAGCATCTCGTCCACCAGCTCTACCATACGGTCGTGCTTCGCCACGTCAGCCGGGTCGGAGAATGCTACCGCCTTTATAGGTATAGAATGTAACTCATAAATTCCTATCGTCGGCATTCGATACTTCTCTGTATACCAGTAATTAACCAACCGGGAGTTCATCAAACCTAGGACGAATTTCAACGAATGCTCGTTATCCCAAGAATCGAACCGCGACACGTTAGTAGTATCTAAGAAATAATTTTGACTATCATCATATGCTACTAAAAGCTGCATTGAGCTATTAACCCTTTGGGTAACTAGTTTTTCGGGTACTTCGAAGAACTCCTCCGAATGCGGTAGACTTCCTACCTTTTGTCGCATAAGGTCAGGTTTGTACCAGATATATTCCCCGCCCCAATTCAACTCGTAAGCTTTAATATTCCTACCACGGTACACCTTTCTACACTCCTTTTTAAGACGCTTCTTAAATATAAATCTATTATCGTCACTTGTTTTAATACCCCTTGAGAATTCTATAATAGTATTCAGTGGTACGGTATCCGCGCATAGTTTATCGAATATACGCTGTTTGTCCTTCGTCCAACATAGGTCGATATGGTACGGTTCTTTATTCCATAGTTTCGAGGGTATTTCGAACCGCTCAGACAAGTCGGGATTAAATACTTTTATCGTTTCGTTAGCGTTTGTGCATACCAATACTACCGTACTAACAGCTACCTTTTGAAAAACGCGCGAACCTAATTCCGTTATAGATTCAATAGCTAATTTATCAAACAACCGTTTTCTTAATAATGCGAAACTATCGGTAGCTAACCACGTATGCGGTATTATTACTCCGACCCGCCCGTAATTATTCTTTAAACTTAGGGCTTTTTCTACGAAAAACGAATATAGGTCGCTTTTATTCTTATAAGTCTTATATGTACCCTTCAGAAATCTCCTTTCATCCTCCGGTAAAGCGACGATATTTACATACGGCGGGTTCCCGATCACGGCGTCGAAGCCGTAACCGGCGGCCAGGTCCCGGGTCCCCGGTTTGTACTTTATTATATCGGGGAACTCCTGGTCCCAGTCGAAGGGGTTGACCCGGCGGTCCTCGGCCTCGGTCCACTCGAATAGCTCGCCCTGTTCCGCTCGCACGAAATCCCAGTAGTCGGACCCAATCAGCGAGTTCCCGCACTTGATATTCCCGTCCAGCGGCGGGAGGAGCGCCGTCTTCATCAGCATCGCTCGGTCCACGTCCTCCAGCACCTTGAGGTAGAGGGACATTATCGTCACCTCGACGGCTTGCGGGTCAATGTCCACGCCGTATATGTTGTTGACGAGGATGCGGCCCTTGGTCCGGGCCGTCAGGCGGTACCGCGGCCCGTCGGGATGGTCCTTGTCGTGCCAGCACTCGGCCTTGGCGCCTTTCGATATCTTTTCGGGGTGGGCGTTGTAGTAGTCCTCGTGCCACTCGATGAGGCGCCGGAACGCGCCCAGCAGGAACGACCCGGACCCGCACGCCGGGTCGAGTATCTTTAACCTGGCGACGTCCTTGGGCGTCTTGCACTTCGCCAGCAGTTCGCCGACCGTGTTCTCGACGATGTAGTCGACGATGTACGCCGGGGTGTAGTAGACGCCTCCCGCCTTCCGGACTTCCGGCTTCTCCTCGACCTTGGCCCGGTGTCCGGCCGTCAGGCGTATCGTGGACCCCAGGAACCGCTCGTAGATGGTCCCCAGCAACTCGACGCCGATGACATTGAACTGATAGGGGCAGCGCGGGTAGTACAGGCTCTCGATAAAGTCCTCCAGGGGCTTATCGCGCACTAACAACTCTTCGGAGAAGTGACCGGCGAAGAGCTGACCGTTGTACTGGGGGTCCATCCGGCGGAAGACGTCGACTATGTACTGGTAGAGCGGCTTCTCCTTCTCCCGGGCCCAGCGGTTGACCGCGTCTTGCAGGTGCTCGAACGGCTCTATTTCCCGGTCCTCGATGACCCGGACGAAGATTATCCGGTCAAGGATGCGCTGGACGGCCTCGTTCAGGTCGTAGACGCTGACGTCGCCGTTGTCCAGCGCGATTACCCGGGCCAGCTCCTCGCGCCAGGTCGTCAGCCGCTCGAAGAATTTTTTATCCAGGGCCTCCTTGTGGCGGGGACCTGTACCGGCAAGCTTATCGAGGGAACCGTCGTAAACGGCTTCGCGGGAGAAGATTTTATAGATATCCTCCCAACGGTCGAGATACTGGTCGTAGGTCAGGTCAAATTCTTTTATTAAACCTCTGCCCGGGTTTTCGTACGTGGGCTCGAGCGCCGACTTAAACGGCCGAAACTCCTCGAAGTCGGTCAGGACGGCCACGGGGACCGGCAGGTTGTAGCCGTAGCGCTTGGCCTGGAAGACGAGGTCCGGGTCCGTGAGCTTCATCCCGGCGTGCTTCGCCTCGACGACGAAGGCCGGCCGCGCCCGGACGTTGAAGCAGTAGTCGGCGCGCTTGGTGCCCTTGCGCGTCGGAACCCGCTTCTCCAGCACGACTTCCCGGGGGTCGCGGACGTTCCACCCGAGGGCCTCCCAGAACGGGTCGATGAGGGACGCGCGGGTGCTCGCCTCGTCGAACTCGAGGGCCTTGCGCCCGCGCATAACGTCCTCGAATACCTCGACCAGGCGGGATATGGAATCGTAGGATTTTTGGAAGGGGGTCATGGTTAAACTCTAAGAAAGGGTTTGGTTTTCCTTGTGGACGAAGTTACGGAACTTCGTCCACATAAAACCAGTCATATTAACTCAGGTAAT
>CBDUXC010000222.1:0-4335 GCA_965371065.1 uncultured bacterium | reverse complement strand
AAGCCCGACCTCGCCGGTTACCGCTTTGGTTATTTCGAGTAGCACGGTTAGCCGACGGACGGCGCCCGCTTCGTCGGTCTTATTCTTCTTTCTGTTTCGACTCATACGAAAGAATAGTGTGCGGGTTCAGGAAGTGCATAATGTCCGTACCGACCTGCAAACCCTTGAGTTTGTCGTCCCTATCCTTAAGAAGTAACCCTGCGACGGTCTCCACGTTCTGTAGCAAAGCCGCCTGGTGCGGCCGCGTAAGAATGCGGCCGGTTACAGCAAGCTGCCTTTGGAAAAGCCGGAAAAGGGACGACGCGAGCCATTTCTCCCGGTCCTCCGGGTCTTCCACCATCAGGTTTTTAGTTATCCTGCCGCGGTCGACGCCGCCGCGCAACGGAAGCCAGCAGTCTCGGAGAAAAGGTTTCGACTCTTTACAGTTCGTAACCATTGTCTCGTTCATAACGCGCGCGCCGTCTTCGCCGGCTTTCTCTCGCACGAACGCCGATACCTGGGTAAACAACTCGTTATACATAGACAGTAGCGCGTTTACGCGGCCGTCTTCCATTTCGACTCGCCGTGCTCGTTCGGCGGCCGGACGATACGAACACTTCGCGAGGCCGCGCTCCACCAGCCCGGCGAGGATTTTACACGTTTCTATATCAGACATCGGGACTTCGGACGTTATCTCGGCCACTATCCGGCGCCCGTCGATTAACGCCATCACCTTCCATTCATCTTTCGATAAACTGACCTCCTCGGGCACGCCCAGAGGGTTTAATTCGATAACCATCTCCACATCCGGTATTACGGCGTAGATCCTCGACCATTCGTCGACTATTCTGGCCGCTTCCATAATAATAGAACCCAACTTGAACCCGACCGGGATATCGCCCGAAACCGGCTCCATCCCCTCGAAAAACTCAAACTGACCGCCCCACCACTCGAACAGAGCCGTTATTATTCTCTGGGCTTGTTCTTTTAACGCCGCGACAAGGTCTTCGTGGGTAATAAAACCTTTTTCCAACATTACGATGCCTAAACGCCGGCCGGACTCGATTTGAGTTCGGCGCGCTTCCTCCAACTTTTTCCCGTCTATTACACGAAGTGAGAGCAATACCCTTCCCAGTTTTTCGCGCTCTTCGGTGCTGGACGCGAAAACGAGCATCCCCTGCTTGAAATAAAGCCGCTTCTCCTCGAGGTGGCGTCGTATCGAGAGCGCGCCCGTTTTCTTGGCGCCCTCGAGGAGCTGGAGTATATCAGGAAGGTTTATCGTTTCCAGGTCGCCTTTGAGGACCATCTAATCCCTCTCGATACAATCGTTCTTATAAAACGACGGCGGGCGATTACCAATAATATAACAAATTCACCCAATCCGCGCAAAAGAAAAAGGCGGCAGCGCCGCCGTTAAACTTCGTCGTCGGTTCCGGACCGTCCCTCGTCGGGCGGTATCCGGATTTTCAAGCGGTCGACAGACCGGTCGGACGCCGCGAGAACCGTAAACCGGTAAGGCCGCCACTCGACCTCCTCGCCGACTTCCGGTATGCGCTCCAACCGCTTTATTACGAACCCCGCTACGGTCTCGTAATCTTCCTTCGGCAACGGCTCGGGCAGGTATTCGTTCAGGTAATCGATCTCAACGTCACCACCCATATAAAGCTCGTCACCCCGGCGTATTACGCGCCTTTCCACCCGGTCGTATTCGTCTTCGATTTCGCCCGCGACCTCCTCGGCGATATCCTCGAGGGTGATAAGCCCCACTACGCCGCCGTACTCGTCCACGACCGTCGCCATCCTTAACTCCGACGCCTGGAGCTCAAGCAAAGCGGTCTCTAACGATTTGGTCTCCGGGTAAAACTCCACCGCCCGTAAATAATCTACGACCGGCGACTCCGGCTCTGCGCCGATTAAATCACGGGCGTAGACCGCGCCGCGTACGTCGTCCACCCGTTCGCGGTATACCGGAAGCCGGGAGTAACCATATTTACTTATCAACGCGACGGCGTCGCCGACGTTCGCTCCTTCGCTTATACTTACGACGTCTACCAGCGGTACCATCGCCTGGGCGACTTTCGTTTCACCGAACCGGAATATCCGCCGTATCATCTGTTTCTCGAGCAGGACCGTCGGCGCGTCTTCGGCTCCCTCGGTCAGTATCGAACGAAGCTCTTCCCGGGAAACGTAAGGGGAGCGCCCCTTCCTCCTAATCCCGAAAATACGCAATAACAAATCGGCGGCAGCCGTAAAGATAAAGGTGAACGGCGTCAGGACGTATATCGCGACGTTCAGCCCCCTTGCCGTCGCCCGGGCGAAGTAATCAGGGTTCTGTAGACTTACCGACTTCGGTAGGATTTGGGCGAATAAAACTATAACGCACGTCATCACTACGGTGGAGACGGCCGCCGCCCAGAAAGGCGGGAGCGAACGGGCCGCCAGCGCCGTCGCGAGCGCCGTCCCGGCGACTATACAAAAATTACCGCCGAGCGGGATCGTACCCAGAAAGCGTTCCGGTTTTTCCATGAACGAGTCCACCAGCGCAGCACCTTTATCGCCCCGGTTGGCCAGCGTCCGCATCCGGAGACGGTTCGACGCGAGAACGGCCGTCTCGACCGCTTCAAAGAAAGCGGCGCCTACGACGCAAAGTAAAACCGTTATCAGTTCAATCGTCGCCATTTACGGACCTTTACCCCCCGACTCGCGCCGCCCGGCGTTTATACCTTCAAATCCGTAACCCATAATCGCTCCAGACGGTTCGGCCTGGCTTCCAACACCTGGAACAGTACGTTGCCGACTACGAACTTTTCGCCCTTTTCCGGTATCCGGCCCAGTCGGTTTATGATAAAACCGCCGACTGTTTCGGCACCTTCACCGTCCATATCGTGCCCGAGCAGGTCTTCGAACTCCTCCAGGTCGAGCCGGGCCGATATAACGTAGGTACCGCGGCCGAGCGGCACGCACTCGGCGCTACGCCGCTTGACGTCCATCTCGCCGATTATCTCGGCCAACACGTCGTCCATCGTAACCAGCCCGGCGATGGCCCCGTACTCATCGGTTACCAGGGCGAAGTGGTTTTTACTTTCCCGGAACTCGTAGAACAGGTCTATTATCTTCTTCGACTCGGGTACGAACGCGGGTTCCCGCGCGAGGGTTTTTACGTCGGCCGCCGCCCCGCCGTTTATCAACAGGTCCTTCGCGTATATAACGCCTACAACGTCCTCGGCTCCGTCGCCCGTCACGGGCGCCCGCGAGAACCCGGCGGCCTTCATCAATTGCCCGGCTTCGGGCGGTACCGTATCCCCCGGCACGGCGAACATATCTGTCCGCGGCGTTAGTATCTCGCTGACCGAACGAGAGCCCAACGCGACCACACGTTCGATCATCTCCCGCTCCGTCTCGTCCAGAACGCCGTTCTCCTCGCTTTCGGCGAGAAGCCCCATTACTTCCTCCGGTCCGATGTCGATTACCCTCGGCTTCTGTTTCCCCGCCAACAGGTCGGACACTTCGACGATTAAAGCCGTCAAAGGCCATACGACCAAGTAAACGAGCCGTACCGGAGGCGCGAGCGCGGCGCTCGCCACGTCGGCCTTTACGACTCCCACCGTTTTGGGGATTATCTCGCAGAAGAAGTATATGACGGCGGTTACGATAATCGCGACGGCCCAGGGCCCGAGCGTCGGCGCGAACACCATCGCTACGACGGCGGCGGACGACGTGAGCAATATATTGACGAACATATTGCCCAGGACTATAGTTACCAACAGGCGCCGCGGTTTGTGTATAAGAAACTCGACGGATTTATGGCCCGGGAACTTCAAGCGCCTGAGGCGCCGGCGCCGTACCTCGCTGAGGGAGAAAAGGGCCGCCTCGGCCATTGAGAACGCGCCGGACGCCGCGATAAGCAGGACAAAGAACAGCCCTATCGCGGGACCGGTCATAGGCCGTCAGGGGCGCGCGAACGCCCCCGCCGGCAGCTCGGCGCCCGGGATCGCTGTCCTTCGCTAGATGGAGGTTTATCCGGATCTGAGTCCGGCTTTGCCGGCGGGCCTGACGACCCGCCGCTTTCGGAGCTTTCTTCCATAGAATTGTCGGAACTACTCACTATCAACCCCGCTTAAAGAAGCGGTTATAAGCTTCGCCGGTGAAACTCCGCCGCTTAAACGCAACGGTCTCCGTTACGCCGACGTTTATATCATTACATATTTTCCCGGGGAATGCAATCCCTTACGGATATATCCTGTTCAGCAGCCGCGGGAACGGAATCGTCTCCCGTATATGCCTGACGCCCGTTATCCACGCGACCGTGCGGTCCAGCCCCAACCCGCACGCCTACTTCGACGCGGAGCGCTGCTT
>CBDUXC010000221.1:0-4380 GCA_965371065.1 uncultured bacterium | reverse complement strand
GACATCCAGCGCGTCGGCGACCGCTTCGTGGGGGAAAGGCCGAAACGCCGTAAGCTTGACCACGCCGACCTTCTTGCCTTGCTCCCGAAGTACGTCCACCGTGTACTTGGCGGTACCCGCGGTGGAGCCCATCGCCATTAAAACAACTTCCGCGTCGTCGGTTTCGTATTTCTCGAGCCAATCGTATTTTCGTCCCGTCAGGTCGGCGAACTCGGCCCAGACTTCCGATATGACTTCGGGCGCGTTTTCCATCGCGTCCAGCTCGGCCCGCTTATGTTCGAAGTAGTAATCGTGGAAGTCGAGCGGCCCGATGGTTATCGGATTGTCGCCCAAGAGCGTGTACGCCGGTTCGTACTCGCCTACGAAATCTTTTACGGCCCCGGTCGGTATGGTTTCGACTATCTCCATCGTGTGGCTGATAATGAAACCGTCCTGACAGACCATACCCGGTAAGCGTACGGAGTCGCTCTCGGCGGCCCTGAGCGTCGTTATCAACAAGTCGTACGCTTCCTGGGCGTTCTCGGCGAAGAACATCATCCAACCGGTATCCCGGCAGCCCATAGCGTCGGAATGATCGCAATGGATGTTGATGTTGCCCGAAAGCGCCCTGTTTATCACCGACATTATAATAGACAACCGGAGCGACGCGGCGATATAGAGCGTCTCCCACATAAGTGCCAAGCCGTTGGCGGACGTGGCCGTCAGGGTACGCGCGCCCGCCGCCGCGGCGCCTATGCACGCGCTCATCGCCGAGTGCTCGCTTTCTACGGTTATCAGTTCAGTACCGACTTTCCCGTCGGCCACGTATTTGGCGAAGGTCTGCATCAGTTCCGTCGACGGCGTAATAGGGTACGCGGCGCATACGTCCGGGTCTATTTGCATCATCGCGTACGCGGCGGCTTCGTTCCCCGCCAGCGGAAGCGGTTCGCATTTTACCATTGCGGTCCTTGCCATTCTTACAATCTCCCGTCTATTCGCAAACCGCCTCGGCTGGCGACTCTTCCAGGACCATCTCGATACACTTCACCGAACACTCGACGGCGCAAATACCGCAGCCCTTGCAGTGAACCATATCGAAGCCTTTCATGTCCTCATCCTCTACTATAATCGCCGAGTCGGGGCAGAAAATCCAGCAGAGCATACAGTTGGTACACTTCTCTTTATCGAGAACCGGCTTGAACGTACGCCAGGAACCGGTCTCGTACTCGCGGGCGTTTCCAGCGTTTGTTATAATCCCGCCGATCGCGAGGTCGCGCCAGCTTTCTTTACCCGCCATTACCGTTCACCTCGTATTAACAGGGTTAGCCCCCTCTTACTCATCACTCGGTACCGCGCCCGCTCGCTCGATTATCTCCAGGTATATTCCGTCCACGAAATAACCCATCGAGCCGATAGTATCAAGATATTCTTGTCGGTCGAGTAAGCGCGTCGGCGCGTCCACGTTGAAGTACAACTTACCCTCGTTGGTCCCGAATTTGGCCTGGTTAATGTCGAAGTTCTTGTCCAACAGCCAGGAGTAAAACGACGGATCTGCGTCGTCCGGTATATCGAAGACCTCTATTACGAACACTACGTACTCGGCGTCAATACTTACGACGACGTACCAGTCGCCGTTTTGCCCTTCGAAAGGTATCGCCCAGCGGCTAGGATACTCCTCGTCTACGGCGTAGCTTACGCCCCCCTCGTCCATAAAAGCCAGCAGGTCCCTCGCCAGTTCGCCCGCGTATTCGTATTCCGCGTACTCATCCGGCGTCATAGACGTATCTTCCGCCGGTTCGGTTGCCGTATACGCGACGCACAGGCCGAGAACGGACATCCAGCGAAGTACCCCGGTTGCGCAGCCTTTAACCGTGAACGACCTCCTCCATCGCGCGTTCGATGGCTTCTACGTTTTTCTCGACCAATTCGCGCGACTTACCGCCGAACTTACGTTCGATCGTTTTGTACACGGCTTTTTGCTCGACCAGACCGGTGGCTTTTATAAAAGCGCCCAGCATAGGCGCGTTCGGTATGTTCCGCCCTATAGTATCCAGCGACACCTGAGTAGCGTCCACCGTCCAAATCCGCCCGGCCGGAATACCGAGCAATTCAACGTAGTCGGCCGGGCACTTGTTGGTATTGATTATCACGATGCCGTCGTCGGCCAGTCCGTCGATTACCGGGACGGCGCCTATAAGTGTGTTGTCCAATATTATTACTACGTCGGGGTTGGTGATGAAGTTATGGAGGTTGATAGGTTCGTCGCTTATCCGGGTAAATCCCTGGACCGGCGCGCCGGCCCGCTCCGGGCCGTAGTCGGAGAAGCCCTGTATGTATTTACCGCCGGCCATCGCCGCTTCGGCGAGTAAAAGAGACGCGGTTTTAACGCCCTGGCCGCCGCGGCCGTGGAGACGTACCTCTGTAAGATTGTTTTTCATACGTAAAACCCCTAAGGTTTTATAAGGAATATCGCGGGTTTTAGCCAAGAGAGCAATATAACACAGCAGGCGCCGAAAATCTAGGATAATCGAAAGAAGTTGGCGCGCCGAGCGGCCTGGCGTTCGAGTTCCCGTCGGAGTAGTACCGTAAAGGCGTGTTTTGCGTTAATCTAGCGCTAGAAATACGCCCTACTGCGGTTAAGTGGACGTTTCAATAAAAACCGGGCCGAGCTAAAGCCCGGCCACTATGGTTAGCGGTATATAAAGCCCCGTTAAAAACCCAACTGCCCCATCGTCTTATCTACGACTTCTTTTAGAACCTCAGGGTTTTTCATCACAAACTTGACGCCGGCGGCGCCGAATAGCTCCGGCAGCCCGACCGTGTTCCCCAGCGACAAAGCGCGTTCGTAGTCTCGGACGGCGTCGTCGTAGTCGCCCAAGCTACGCAGGTATATCTGAAGCGCGCCCACCTGGGCGATGCCGTACTCGATATAATACAGCGGCGACGTATACACGTGGTTGTACTGCCAACCGAGTTCCTTGTACTCGTCGAGCCCGTCCCAATTGATATACGGTCGGAAGCGGTCGTCAAGTGCGCGCCAGTACTCGGCCCGTTTCTCCCTGTCGGCGCCGGCGGCGTCGATGTACACCCAGTTCTGGAAACCGTCGAGCATCGCCATAAAGGGCAGGAACGTCAGGGGCTTCTCGAGTTGCTTCAACATTAACGGTTCGAGGTAGTCGTCCGGATAGACTAAACCCAGGAACGGACGTACCAGGAGCTCCATAGACATCGAAGCGACCTCGGCGAACTCCATCGGAACCTCTCGTTCCGGGTACGGTAAGTGCCGGCTCAGAAAACCGTGCATCGCGTGTCCGCCCTCGTGTACCAGGGTATCGAAGTCCCTGGTCGCGCCGGCGGCGTTCCCGAAGATTAGCGATATCCGTTCCTCGGCGAACTCGTCCATGTACGCGCCCGGCGCTTTCCCCTCCCGGTTCTCCAGGTCCAGATAACCCTTCTCGTCCATCAGGCGGAACGCGTCGGCGAACCGGGGGTCTACTTCGCCCAACACCGCCGCGGCTTTCGTTTTCAGGTCTTCGATGTTGTCGTATACTTTCGGCGGTTCGCCGCCGCCGGGGACGACGTCCCGGTCCCACGGCCTTATAAACTCGACGCCCAGCTTCTCGCGGCGGTGTTCCATAATCTCGTCGACCGCCGGTACGACGTATTCGGCAACTGCCTCCCGGAACCGCGCGCCGTCATCGGGGCCGTAGCTGAGCCGCGCGTAGTCCTTGTATTTATAATGAACGTAATCCGGAACGTCGGCGTTAACCGCCATCTCTTTGCGTACGGCCAGCGCCTCGTCGAAAAGGTCGTTCAGTCGCCCGTGGTCGGCCCGGTGCATGTCGTAAATCGCTCGATACGCTTTTTCCCGTATATCTCCGGCGGGTTTCTCGAGATAAACTCTTAGTTGCTGGGCGGTCAATCGTTGGCCGTCGAAGTCGGTCGCCCATTCGCCGGCGATCTTCTGGTACTCCAGGCTCAGTTGGATTTCCTTCGTTACAAGCGGTAGATTCTCCTCGCGGAAAAGCTCGACGGCCCACTCGGCGCTCTTGCGGACTTCCCCCATTTCGGCCGGCATCCAATCCGCCGGAAGCGAAAGGAGCTTCCGCTTGGCTTTTTCGTCCAGTTGCGAGGCCAGAGGGATAACCTCCTCCGAAACCCGTTTGAATTCAGCTTCGGCTTCCTCGTCCCTCGTGTTCCTGGTCGTCGCGAAACGGGTTCTTGATACGACTTCGGCGATAGCCGATTGGACCTCGGCCCATGCGTCTAACCACTCCTCGGCCGTTTTCTGCGTACTTATAGGCATTTCTTCCAACCGTTCATACGCGCGCTTAATATCCGCGGGGTCTCCCAAGTCGTCGTCGGCCCCCAGAAAAGACCTGGCGTATTCTTTATAAATAT
>CBDUXC010000220.1:0-4401 GCA_965371065.1 uncultured bacterium | reverse complement strand
ATCAGTTCGACGAACTGCCCGGCGAAACGTATCTACCGTAGCCCGGTTCGTTGGACGAATCCAGGTAGTATTCGCCGTCGCCGTCGTAATCCACGAATAAAAACCACTTTAGTTTTCCGTCGATATAATATTCCCAAACCTCAAAAGGCTCGCCCTGCCACGTAGAACTATCGTAATCTGCTTCGGAAGGTAACCCGCCCGACTCATACGTAATATCCTCGGGCGGCCCGAGCTTTATGTATATATAGCCCATATCCGAATCGGCCCCCGCTAAAAACGGGGTAGAAAAACGGGCTTCAGCGTATTCGAAGCGTTCGTAAAACGCGTCTTTGAGCTCGTTCTCCTCCGTTTGAGGCGTCGGGTCCCGACGCTTCCAAAATAACTCGATAAAAATCGGTCTATCCTCGTCGCTCATCGCGTCGAAAGCCTCAAGCTCGCTTTTAGTTGCGACGTACGATATCTCCCGCCTTATCCGCTCCGTCTCGTTTTTCGTAAACGGAAGGTATCGACTTTTAAATTCGGCGATTTCCTCCAGCGTCGTTTCGTGATAATATACGAATTCCTTCCGGACCTCGGCCAGCACCACCGCGTCCGTTTCACCCATCAATTTTATAACCAGCTCGTACGGCCCCGCCGGGAAACCGGCTAGGTCGAAGTCGCTTACCTTCGACACGGCGTCGGACGCGGCTTTCAAAACCTCCTTGTTCCTCAAAAAAACTTTGCCGTTCACGAGCTGTATCGTGTAATGCAGATCGTACACGGCGGGTTCGTTTTCCGTCCCACCCAGCCCGTATAACTCGTAGTAAACCAGCAGTTCCGCCCGCCTGTCACTTATTAATTTCGTAGGGTTCGGTATTACCTGATAACCGCTTTTTATGAACTCGCTTTCCATCCCTTCGTCCGCCGCGGCGATCGAAGAAGCTACTTCAAGGTCACTGAAGACAGGTTTACCCGGGTCGAAACCGGCTACAACGACGTCGTTTTTGTTTAGCCTGGACGTCTCTGCATTAAGGTCGCCGACGCCGCAAGTAAGTACGTATTCGCCGGGCGGCGCGGCCAACGAAACCTGCGCCACAGACAAAGGCGCGTCGCGGGTATCGGATTCCGGTAAAACCGCCGTCTTCGAAATCACGTCCCGGTCGACCAACTCGCCGTCGCCGGTCTCCAACTGAGCGCCGATCGTAAACGAGTACACGGAGTTTTCGCCGACCACCAAGGGTTCCAAACCGGTTAATGGTACGCCGACGTATATCTCCAGCTCAGTCTCCGCGCCGGTATAGAACTGGGAAATATCTACGTAGAAACCACACCCGCCGGTCTCCGCCCCACCTTCGTCTTCCGCAAACGAGAACGAACCGCCCGGCGCCAATCCGTAAACCGTCGCCAATAGGAAAACCGCTATCTTTACCCTAACTCGCATTTTCGCGTATAATATAATAAAAGGATACCGTTTTCAACATTTAAGTAAAACGAACCCGCCGGAGATTACGTCCCCCGACAGGTCTTGTTACTGGATTAAAACACCCCCTTCTACGGACCGGCGTAATAGAAGCTACCCAAGGGCTCTTAAAAAAGTTCGCCGTTACGACCTTACCAAATCTTGCCGACCAGAACCGCGAATTTACCGATCTTAGTCTCGTCGCCGTCTGGCACTTCGACGTGATATACGTATATACCGGACGCAACCTGAACCCCCGACTCGCCGGTAAGGTCCCAGGGCTCGGCCCCGAACTCTTCGTCGTTCCTGCGTATCGTTCTCACAAGGTCGCCAGCGATCGTATATATCCTTATTGTACACTCGGCCGGGAGGTTGGTGAAATAGATGCGGCCCAACCGGATACCCGTCGGCGTCCATTCGTCCCAGTCGGCGGCGCCGCGGTACGGGTTGGGGACAACCTTGACTTTCGCCAGGTTATCGGCGGCCGGTACCGTCGGGACAATGTCGAACGCGTTCGCGTTACGGCCGCCCGCAACCGGTTCGGACTTTATAAATCCGAAGACCGGGTCCTCGTCTCCGAAATCGTACGCGACTACGGCGTAATAATACCGCATACCATTGACAACATCTTCGTCCGCGTACTCGTAAAACCCGCCGGCGGCTCTCCGTACAGGCGTCGAACTTCCGGTGATGCTCTCGTAAGTAATCATACGCTCCGGCGGAACGGCCGTTAAATCAGGTTCCGTAGACGGGTGCCCGTCCGGGTTATTCCGGTCGTAACCGTCGGGAACGCGTTCAGATTTAGTTTCGTCATCGCCGGAAACGCGCCAGCCCCAGGGGTAGTACGCTCTGTCGTGGGTCGATTTTTTATCAACCCACAGTATAGGCTCCCAACCAACGTCGTAACCGATATCGCTGCGCCAAACGACGTAGCCGTCGAAGTCCACTAAACCGTTCCGAGGGTCCTCTTCGTCTTCCAGGTTTTTACCTACTTCGTACACCGGGTTCCATCGCAGCGTTACTTGGCCGTCGCCTTTGATGCCCACCAGCCTGGGGGAGTGCGGCGATCCCGGGACGTACCAGTCGTCTTCGGTTCCCGCTTCGCCGTCGGGTCCCAGGAAGTCGGCGTAAACCTGGTCGGCGTTCACCCTCAAATCGTTGAGGTCCGCGCCCATTACGATCGCGCACCACCATAGTTGGGTACCGTCCTTCTCGAGTGATAGCGGTCCCATCGCCGGGCAAACGCGCCAGTCGAACGGCGTCGTTCTCTCCTCGTACGTACCGACGTCGGACATATACGCGAACTTCTCGGCGTCGGTCTCCGGGTCGTTCATAATGTCCCAGGAGTGCTGGGACGTTACCCGGTAGTTGTACGTACTCTCATCGTCCGGGTCGAACTCGGCGAACATAATCCGCAACCCCACGTATCCGGGGAAGTCGCGCCCTTCGCCGCCGGAGTCGTACATTACGGGCATCAACCTGGGGTAACCGAACGTACTCGCGCCGTCGGCCGGGAAGTTCACCGCGTCGTTTTCGTCGGGTATCCCGTCGGGGGTTTTATCAATCCAGGGTTGACCCGGCTCGGTCGGGTTGGTCCAATCGTCGGTGAAGTCGTTGCCCTCGAAGAGTACCAGGTCGTCGATGTAGTCGAGGCCGCCGCCTACGTCGTTGTCGTATGGGTTGGAGAGGAAGTAACCCTCTATATCCGATCCATGATTGTTCCAGAGTTTATACTCGAGAACTACCCAATCGTCGTGTCCCGGTACGCCCCACTGGAACCCGCGCATATACGTTTTCAAGCCTAAGGGCCCGGCTTCGCCGGCGTTCGAGTCGTCGCACCAGGTGAAGCAGTCGAGGTCGGATACCGGGTCCGGCGGGATTCCGGCTTCCTCGTACGGCAGCAAAGCCCAGTTCGGGTCGTCGCTCATCAGAATCTGGTTCTCGCAGGGGGGTAACGGATGCCACTCCAGTTCAGTTAACTGCCACGACTGGATCACGTGAGCCGTATCGCCTACCTTTATACCGAACCAGTAGTTGCCGCTACAGATGTATACGTCGCCGGAACCGCCGGGCCATTCGCCGTCGGTGACGGACATACCGGTGTAAACCCGCAACCACAGCCGGCCGGCGTCCATGTAACCGTCGGCCCTGCCGGCCGTGGTCCCGGGCCGCCCGTACTTTACCGCCGAGACGGACAGGCCTACGCCCGCGGTTATTAATAACGCGAGTATAGCCAATCGAATCGTACGGAATACCCTTTCACGTTCCCTCATAGCGGAACACCCCTTAATAATCGCGGTTAACAGGTTGATTCGATAATAAACCTCAGCGCCGGTCGTACGCCTCCGGACGGTCTCAGGTTTACGCCCACCCTATTCGCGACCGTATTAAGTATAACCTATAAGTAATAAACGCCGGGTGATAGTTACACCGGGCAACGAACCGTTCAACGCCCGAACATATTAAAAACGGCCCCGTTAAGGGGCCGTTTATTTAACGGTAGTAGGGGAACCGTTTAGAAATCGGCGCCTACGGTTAAGCGTAAAGCGTATTTCAAATTGCCCATATCCGTATACGCCGCGTCGACCGAAAGGGCCGAGAATTTTACGCCCACACCGCCTGTATACTTGGCGACGTCGTAGTTGTATTTATAACCGCCGCGTATCGCTATCATATCGGCGATCCAGTACTCGCTGCCGATATCCACGCGTTCATCTCCGTCGTTCGGGTGTACCCCCTGAACCGACAGAACCAGGTTATCGAAGAAGGTGTAGGAAAGCCCAAGCCTTACGATTACCGGAAGGCTGAATTCCTCGAACTCTTCTTCCAGCGGGTCCTGGGTTTTATCGCGAGGGAGTTCCAGATAGGTCCCGCCGTACTTCATCTCGGGTCCGAGGTTCTGAAGCGCTATCGACATGTTGAGCGTACGGAACCCGGTTCTGTACTGGGTCCCGACGTCGAAA
>CBDUXC010000219.1:0-4417 GCA_965371065.1 uncultured bacterium | reverse complement strand
CGTCCGAGGTCGAGGGTTTTGAATTTATCTGAGATAAAGGATGACATGGAAGACGGGGAGGTAGTTTCGGGCGGTTCTCGTTCGCTCGAGTGGTCGGTCTATCCGCTCATAGCGTATCCGGGTCGCTCGGCCTTGGCGGTTGCTCTCGTTCTCCTTTCCGGTGTTTTGATCAGTATCGCCGCGGGCTACTGGTTTTTCGGCGCATTGGGCGCCGTGATTTTAATCCTGTCTTTATATAATCACTTTTTCCCGTCGTACTACCGTTTGGACGGTTCGGGTGCCGAGGTAAGGGTTTTGTTCGCGAAGCGCAGGCGCGGTTGGGACTACTTCCGGTCGTATTACGCCGACAGGATGGGCGTAATGCTTTCGACGTTTACGTACGCGTCGCGGCTGGATTCGTTCCGGGGGATGAACCTGCGGTTTTCGAAGGAGAATAGGGACGAAGTCATAGGTTTCGTCGAAAAGTATCTCCCTTTAGCGGACCGTAAGAAACAAAAATAGCGATTATTACGTATTTATCAGAGAAAGATTAAACGGGGGAATATCCCCAAAAGTCTAATATCAGGAGCGAAATGGCGCTGCCCAAACATCGGTATCTATATTACGTCGGTTCCGTTCTGTTCCCGTTTTTCGGTTTTGCGTTCGGCATTGTAGCACAGACTAACGTCGAAGCCGAATACCGCCGAACGGGTAAAATTTGTATCTGGCTGGCGATAATATCGTTGGTACTGGTCTGCGCCGGTTCGTTGACTTGGGCCGGGTTGTTTCTCTGGGGTGGCGCCGGCGAAGTTTTCGGATAACCGTTTCGATTACCTGAGAAAAAACCGTTTCGTGGACCTTCGATCAGGTACTACACACGAGTCCTACGGGATAAGCACGACGGTAAGATTAGGAGGATATAATGACGGAAGAGAAAAAAATTACGGCGGCCGAAAAGACAGGCGTGGTACGGAAGGTGAACGCGGCGGAGGAGATGCCGCCGGAACCCGAGTGGCTGTTCTACATACTGTCGTTTTTCGTACAAATAGCCGGGATAGTAATCGGCGCGATTTACATGGGTAAACCGAACGAGAAGTGCCGGCGGTTCGGGAAAAACTGCCTAATCGCGGCTATAATCCCGATCCTTTTATATTGCTTGTGCATTTACATCTACATCCTGTTTGTCGTCGCGTACTTCGTGTTCTACATCGTTTTGATGGTGGGAGTTATAATGTTCGCCGGGCTCAGCGGCGGCGAGTATGCGTTTGTCGGCGCACTGGCCGCGATCGCATAATCGTAATTTAAAGGGTAGGTTTATTAAAAAACCCGTTAAGGCACCGCCTATAACGGAAACGGAAACGACCGGCGGTATCGTCGAGCACGTACCGGAACCGGCGTGGTTGTTCTACATCCTGAGCTTTATCGTTCCGATCGCCGGGATCGTTATCGGCGTTATCTACCTTACGAAAGTCGACGGAGAACTAAAGCGTTTCGGGAAAACGTGTCTTATCATCGCGGCGATACCGATAGCCCTGTTCTTGCTCTATATACTGTTCGTAATCATCGTGTACGTCTTAATTATATTTATGGTGTTCGCGTTCTATATCTTCGTTATCCTATTAATAATGATAGCGGTTTTGATGGCCGCGGTTTCGCCCGCAACGTCGACCGTCGCGGGGGTATTTATTGCCGCGATATTATAAAGGAGCGACTATGGAAGAAAGACCGCCCGAACCGGCCTGGTTGTTTTACGTGCTGTCGTTTATAGAACCCGTGGCCGGTATAGTTATTGGCGCGCTATTCCTCGGTAAACAAAACGCGGCCTGCAAAGATTTCGGAAAAGTTTGTTTATTTACGGCCGTTGCCCGGTTCGTAATCAGTATCGTCTTGATAGCGGCGGTAGTAATCGTTTACCTTGTCGCAGCCCTTGCGTTGTTTACGACGCCGGTATCAACGTGCTATTAAGATAGCGTGAGTTGGAGGTCCGGTTTTTATGAACGAACGGGATGATAAACCGCCCGGCCCCGAGTGGCTGTTCTATATCCTTTCCTTCTTCATACCGGTTTTGGGGGTTATACTGGGCGTAATATATATGAGCAAACCGGCGCAGGCGTGTAAATCCTTCGGCCAGGTCTGCTTGGCGCTCGGTATCGTCAACGTGGTTTTAAGCTGTTGCGGATACTCGTGCGCCTTCGGCCCAGGGATAGGCTCGTTTTCGTTTTAGGGGCCGTACTCGGACGCTTTCCGGGCTAAGGAGTATGGCGTTTATGGGAAAGGGATATCGTAGTCGCCGGGCTTGACACCGCGTTTTATCTATCTTATTATCGCGGCGTTAAAATCTACTAGGGAGGCGAAGTAAGATGCGTCATATTAGCTTTTGCCTTATAGTGTTTACCGCGTTAGCCGGTACCGTTTACGCGGCTATGACTTACGAAAGTAACGAGGAAAGCCCCGGTACCCCGGCTGTCGCCGTTTATGACGGCGACGTTTATATTGCATGGGCCCGGCGTGACCTAACGCTGAAGTTCGGCCTTTTTGAGCTGAAGGGGAGCGGCGACCTATGGCTCGATGAGTCCGAAAGCCTCAGTGACCGCACGGCGAACGCTCTCGGGTTGTCTATATCAGACGATAAGCTGTTGATGGCCTGGGGCGACGCCGACGGGAACGTCGACCTTGCTTACTATAAGTTGAAGTCGGCCGGCGATTTTAAATTCGTCGATAAGAAAGGGATCGGCAAAAAGAGTTCCGGCGGCGCAAGCGTCGCTATAGCCGGAAATAGAGGTTATATCGGATACGTGGACTCGAAGGATGCCAGGGTTACGGTTGCCGTTTACGACCTCGGTAAAAAAAAGGCGAAGAGGAAAAACATAATAGAACTGCCTGAGTGCGAGACGAACTACCCGTGTTCTATAGGCGTAGTGAACGACGTCCTAGTTGTGGCGTGGGTAAACAAGAAGGCTAAGCTCTCTTTAACAACGTACGAAATTAAAGGGTCCACCAAAGATACCAAGCTTACGTACGTTAAGGAATACCCTACCGAAGATAGATTGGCGGCTCAACCGGCTCTTGCCGTGGCCGGTGGCGAGGTGCTCGTAGCGTACGTGGACCGGGACGACCTGTATATACATATGCGGTATTTCTCCGTCGAGAGCGATATGTCGTTGAGCGAAGGTACGGAACTGAGGGTTTCAGAGAGGCCCAGCACTTCCGTCGCGCTGGCGCTGGACGAGAACGAGAATATTTACGCGGTTTACATTGACGAAGACGGCGAGATAGCTCTCCATAAAAGATAAAGGGAGTTTAGTATGAAGGGTGTCTTCTCGGCGGCGGTCGTTTTCGCGGTAATATACGCGGGGTCCGCGGCTGTAGTCCACAACGAAGAATATATCCCCAGGCCATACGGATCGTACGCGGAAATAGTCGTCGAAGCCACGGTCGAAACGAAAGGCGGCGGTTCTTTCACCGGGATGTTCGCGCTCTACGACAGGGCGATTATGATCGAACGCGAGGAGTATACGAAGATCGCGTACGTTCCGATACTGGCGGGGACCGTAATAGAAAAGACCGACAGGAACACCACGAGGATAACTACGCCCGACGATAAGGTGTACGAAGGGGAAGCTTCTACAAGGAACGGGAGTATCGTTTTGGTTTGCAAGCGGCTCGATTCGGTCGTTGATACAAGGATGATTATTAACTTGCAGGCGAAATATAATTACGTTTCCGGAGTAGAACAAATAGAGCGGATAGAAGTCTATCGCGTGTTGGAGGACGAGTACGTCGAGAAGTGGGCGCCGGAAGTCGCGGTTCCTTACGATGACGAATTTAACGAAAGCGCGGAAACGTCGGATCAGTAATCGAACCTTTTAATTCGGTAAAGAAATTAAAGCTAAAAGGAAAAGCGGCCGCTGAAGCGGCCGTTTTCGTATGCGTTTAACGTAGAGCTTGCCTTTACTACGACTATTTACGAGGGGTTATCTTCCTATTTAGCGCCCGCGATTTTTACCCATTTCCTCAGTCGACGGGGCCGTTGGCTGAGCAGCCGGTTCCTTGTTCAACTTCGGGCGTTTCGAATAGGCTTCAGACATACCCATATCGAAGCGGCCTTCCAGCACGGCGGTATCCGCGACGACCAGGTTTTTCGTACGTACGTCGCCTATAAGTTCGGCTTTGGGCTGCAACTCGAGGCTGTCCTCGGCGACAATGTCGCCGTGTAACTTACCACCGATAACGGCCGTCTTCACTTTTACCGTCGCTTCTACGTTGGCGTTTTTTCCTATATATAACGAATTCGCGGCGATAGTCCCTTTAAAATTGCCGTCTATTTTTAACCCGCCTTCGACGGCGATATCGCCCGTGCAGTTAGACCCCTTCCCGATCAGGGAGTTAAGTTTACTTTCGCCGGAAACGCCGGAACTTTTCCCTAACATTTTTGCCT
>CBDUXC010000218.1:0-4429 GCA_965371065.1 uncultured bacterium | reverse complement strand
AGATTAAAAGGCGCGATTTTCTCGAGCCAATGCTGCGTTCTACCTTCGAGGTTTTCGGCGGTTACGTACGGTTCCATTCAGCGCCTTTCGCTTGTTTATCGGAAATTGGTTCTTTATCTAATGCCGCCGGTCCTACACCTGCGTCCCGTGGGGCGTGAACTCCTTCTTGAAGAACATCGTCATCAGGAACGCGATACCGCCGGCGATCAGTACCTTAATGTCGGTCCAGCCCCTTATCATCCTGAGCCGCTTCCACATATAGCGAGGGCGCTTGTAGAACCGGCGGAAACCCTCGGCTCGCAGGTCCTGTATCTCCCCGCGGGTCATCGTCTCCGGGACGAAAGCGATGCCTTCGAAGGTATAGTCGCTTACGTCTTCGCTAGCGACGCGCCCGTACTTCCCGACGTTCTCGTAGAGTTCCGCGCCCGGGAACGGCGTCAGCGAGTGGAAGTTCACGATGTCCGAATCTATCTCGATCGCGAAGTCGATCGCTTTCCGCGCGCTCTCTGGCGTCTGCCCCGGTATCCCGAAGATGAACGGCGTTACCGTCAACAACCCGGCCCTGTGGGCCCACTCGACGGCCAGCCTGTTCTGCTCGACGGTAACGCCCTTCTGAAGCGCGTCCAGGTCCTCCTGGGTCCCGGCCTCGATACCGAACATTATACCCCAGAACTTGGCCCGACCCATCTTCTCCAAGATATCCTGGTCCACGTCGTCCACGCGGCTGGACGCGTAAAACGTCAAATCGTAGTCCCGCTCGATTATTCCGTCGAGTATCTTGTGGATACGGTCCTTGTCGTACGTGAAGTTGTCGTCAAAGAAACGTATCTCCTTCAGGTCGTAGGTCCCGTAGACGTGGTCCAGCTCGGCCAGGACCCGGTCCGCCGACTGAGTCCGTATGTCGCCCTCGGCGTTGAGCTGCCAGCAGAAGATGCATTGGCCGTTGCAACCCCGGCTCGTGTACATATACATCGCCGGCAGCCGTTTGTACGTGCCCAACGGCGGGACGTATTACTAGACGTTGCCCAGAAGGTCACGGGCCGGATACGGTAACGCGTCCAGGTCCGCAAGGGGCGGGCGGTCCGGCGTCTTCTTGACCTCGCCGTCCTCCCGGTAGGCGATGCTTCGAACGGTCGACAGGTCCCGGCCGTACGTGAGCGCGTCGGCCAAGTCCGCGGCGGTCTCCTCGCCCTCGCCGAAGGTTACCACGTCGAACAGTCCGGTCTCGCGGAGGACCCGGTCCCGCCAGCCCGACGCCAGCGGCCCGCCTACCACGACGGGGAGGTCCGGCATCTCCAACTTTAATTGTTCGGTTATCTCGTTGGCGTTACGCCACAGGAACGTAGTGAGGTAAAACCCGACGAACCCCGGGTCCACCGCCTTTATCCGGCGGACCATCTCATCCTGAGTATAGAAGGCGCCGTCGAGAAGGGTTACGCCGTGGCCGGCCTCGCGGAGGGCGGCGGCGACCGAGAGTATTCCCAGCGGGTGCCAGACCCCGCCGACGAACAAACCGAAGTTTCCCGTGAAAACCTCGGTCGGGCGCCATGGCGGCATCGCCATTACTACTTTCATTTTATCCCCGACCCGATAACATTAAAACCTGCGTTAGAACGATGCGACTACCATAACAACATCCCGATTCGAAACCAGCGAATCCGCTCGTCCAAGCGCAGGGGCGACGTATCTACCGCGTCGTAGCCCCCGCGCATTATCTCGCCGTCATAGGCGCAGCGGAGCTTGCCGTCGGGGGTCGTAATAATCGGTACGCCATGCTTCGGGCAGGTCGTGGGCGCGAGTGAGAAGTAAGCGATCCGCGCCTTCCCCCGAACGACCTTCTTCGGGACCGCGCCTATGTAACGGCTGTCGGCCGAGTCGTACCGGTTGTCGCCCATCATAAAGTAATGGCCGTCGGGCACGGTAATCGGCCCGAAGTCGGCGCCGGCGTCCTCCTTCAGATATGGCTCCTCCAGGGGCGACCCGTTCACGTAGAGCTTACCGTCTTTTATCAGGATAGTGTCGCCCGGTTCGCCGATTACACGCTTGATGAGAAGCTTCGGGCCCCAGTCGCCGCCGCCCCAGAGCTTGCCGGCGAAGCGCCAGACCCGCTGGAAGATGTTCAACTTTATGAACGGGTAGTCGAAGGTGGCTATATCGCCCCGTTGCGGTCCGCCGGCGTAGATACTTACCTTCTCCACCAGGAGATAATCGCCCACCAACAGCGAGTCCTTCATCGAACCGGACGGGATGACGTTGGCTTCGACGACCCAAACCCGCAGGGCGACGAATATCGCCGCGTATATGAGGAACGTCCTGATGCTCTTCAGGGTTTTCTGCCGTTTAGTCAGGACCTTCGGCTTGGCTTTCTTATCGTCTTTTTTCTTCTTTTCGGTCACCGGCAACTCCTGTTTTTACAGTAGGTTAAGTCGATATATTATCCCGTATCGGTCTTAGCCGCCCTTATTCTTGCGCAGGTGCATTCCGGCGGCTAGGTCATCGGGCGTGTACGCGTGCGGTTCGCCCGCTTCTACGCCGTAGCGTTCTGCAAGCTCTGCCAGAAGCCCCTCGGCCTCGTCCCGGTACGCCGGTGCGACCCACAACGCGAACGTTCCCTGTGCACCGTGGACGGCGGAGCGCAACAGCATCGCGTACTCATATCCCTCGATAATCGCGTTCACCGGGCCGATTGCTTTCGGCCCGACGCGAAGGGGCCACACGACAACGTCGCCGCCGGGGAAAGCCGCTTCTATCTCTTTTATCCGTTCGACGAAGCCTACCGACATTATTTAATACGTATAAACCTACTCTTCGTTTCGTTCCCTCATCTCCAGGCGGAGCCGTTCGTGTTCGCCGTAAGTGGTTGTGAAGGTGTGGGTCCCGTCGCCGTTGGAGACGAAGTACAGGTAGTCCACGTCGGCGGGCTCTATAGCCGCACGCAAGGACGCTTCGCCGGGCGAGCATATCGGCCCGGGCGGAAGGCCCGGATTGACGTACGTATTGTAAGGCGAGTCGATCTTAAGGTCCTGGATCGTTATACGCTCCGGTACATATCCCAGGGCATATATTACAGTAGCGCAAGACCCCAGGGTCATACCCTTCTCCATGCGGTTCGCAAAGACCGCGGCGACCAGCGGCCGCTCGTCGTTAACCAACGCTTCCCGTTCCACGAGTGACGCCAGGATAACGACCTCGTGAAGCGTACGTCCCCCGGCTTCGATGCGTTCTATGTCCTCGTCTGTTACCAACTCGAAGAACCGGTCGAGCATAACAACAACGACTTCCTCCGGCGCAGTCGTCGAGTCTAACAAGTAAGTATCCGGGAATAGATACCCCTCAAGGGACGCACCGTCCGGAACGCGGCCCTTCGGGTCGCCGGCGTCCGATGCCGCCAGGAAGTCTTCGGCGGAGCAGACCCCCGCCGCTTCGGCCGCGTCGGCTATCTCGGTCAGCCGGTATCCCTCGGGTACGGTGAACTTCGTAAGGGCGACTTCGCCGGCTGAGATGCGGCCCGCTATCTCCGGGACCGTCATCTCGCTGGAAAGCTCGTAACGCCCGGCCTTCAGGTCGCCCTCGAGCTTGTTCAGCCTGACGTACGCGACGAAAGCCCACCGGTCGGCGATGACGCCTTCGGCTTCGAGCAAGTCGCCTATTTCGCTGGCCGTGGACCCGGGCGGTATTTCCACCGTCTTCGTAACCGCCGCGTCGGGCGTTTTGTGGAGTATATGGTTGTAGGCCGCGTAAACGAGAGCAGTTCCAACCGCGCCGGCGACGGCGGACACGATAATCACTATAGCGAATTTTTTGCCGGTAGACATATCGAAACAGTGGACAGCCTGAACCCTTCGTCGCGTATAATAACGGGCGGCGCGCAGTTAGTCAACTTTTTTCAAGGTGAACTGCAGGCCGCAGACATCCACAATGTACCGAAAACCGTTGCAAAACCGGTAGGTTTTCGTTATATTCTCCGGCACGTCGCGATACGTCGAACGGGCTAACCCCGAAAGTGTCTTATTATGCAATACCGCACGCTCGGCATGACCGGCCTTGAAGTCTCGATACTCGGGTTCGGCGCGATGCGTCTGCCGACCAGCCCCGGTCCCGAGCATCGTGTCGTGGACCGGCCCGAGACGGTCCGTATCGTCCGCCACGCGATCGACGAAGGCGTAAACCTCGTGGACACCGCCTGGCCGTATCACCACGGCGAAAGCGAACCGGCCGTCGCCGAAGCCCTCGCCGACGGATACCGGGACCGGGTCATCCTTCAGACCAAGAACCCGACGTGGCTGCTCGAGAAACCCGAAGATTACGACAAGTACCTGGAAGAACAACTCAAAAAGCTGCGGACCGATTGCATAGATTCGTACTTGTTCCATAGTTTGAGCAAAAAGAGCTTCGAGGAGGCTGGAATAAGCTTACTGAAACAGGAGAG
>CBDUXC010000217.1:0-4453 GCA_965371065.1 uncultured bacterium | reverse complement strand
CTCCCGTCCCGCTGGTCGACCGCCAGGTGGAGCATCTCGGCCTCGAACGGCAGCGCGAGGAGTTCGTCGCCTCCGGCGCTGAGGTGCACCAGCGCCCCCTTGCCGTTGGCCGCCGCCCAGACGGACCCATCGGCCTCGTTCACGTCGATCGCGGCGACGTCGGTGAAGCTCGCGTCCCGGAAGACCTCGCCGCCGGAAGGAGATACCTTTATTACGTCGCCGTCGTAATGCTCGAAGAACCAACAATTTTCGCTTATAGGGTCTGTTTGAGGGTCCATCGGAAACGAATAGTTAGTTAACCTAACCATCTCCGAACCGTTCTTGTCGACCTTTATGACTTTCCTCGACCCTGACCCTAAATCTAAAAACCAGAAATCGCCGCTCGGTAAATCCCCGGCCGACCCGGCGGAATAGGGCCAATAGTTTGGGTCGTAAAAAAGCCTCGATAGAGCATCAGTTAACTTATGTAAACCCCTCATCGGCGGGCTTCCAGATATCGACCATAATTCGGAAGCGCTATTTTCGAACACCGCGTCGTTAGGGGAGAAATCTTCTATTCCGTTTATGTAATCCCCGCTGCTTGTATATTCATACAATCCCTCATCATCCCACCTTTCTACACCGGCTATCCACAAGCGGTCCGCGAAGTTGATGTCGAACCCGTGCGCCTCGTCTAACGCCGGCAGGCTCCAGCCGGGAACGAACTGACCGTCCTCGTAAAACTTCGTCATCTGAGAGTCGGTATCGGAAGTATATATAGCGCCGTCAACCTCCGAAATCTCCATTTCGGTTACGCCGTCTACGAACCCGAAACCGCTCTCGTGGTTGAAAATCACGTCCCCGTCGACGTCCACCTTCGCGATCCACGCGCCGTATCTAGCGGAGGTCGACGTTGAAAAAACTAATACTACCAGTACGATTATTTTGTTCATCTTACGTATAATCTTACGGGGGCCGGGCCGGAGCCCGACCCCATAGCATTATACCACGTTACTTCTTCTCGAACCACGTATCTTCAAGCTCGTGCATGAAGTACGGCCGATACCACAGGTACTCGAGCCTCGGCGTATCGAATATTCCCTCGTTGTAAATGGAAACCGGATTATCCCATCGCCGGACCTTGTCCCTGCTCCAGCTCCACTCGGCCACCAGAACGTCGGCCGCGTGGCGCCTCCAATCGCCCGGGCCTTTTTTCGTACCCTCTCTCTTGTTCCTTTTTATCTTGACCGTTTTCTCGAAAGGTCCGGCGGGGCCCGGCGGGTCGTACAAGTAGGAATACTCCCAGAGCGGCCCCGGAAGCACCCAGTCGCCCGAATGATACGACAACATCCCGAGGTAATCTTCGGCCGGCTCCACGCCGCCCGGCCACTCGTCGACCACGTGGTACCACTGCCAGGTGTTGGCCAGCCGATACGTATCGACGTACTTGGTCCTCAGGTGCACGCCGGTCCGCCACTCGGTTTCGTACCACGGGTCGATCGCCGGGTCCTCATAGTTGCCGTAGTTTTCGTACAGGTCCGGGACCTCCTGCTCCAGGATTACGTGATAGTTGGGGTTGCCGTCCGGGTCGTCCGGGTTTCCGGGCGTATATACGTGTGGCCCGTAGCACTCGAACCGACAGCTGTTCGGGTCCGGGTTCTCGACGGTCCTCTTGACGTTCGTCTCGACGTACTCGTCGGTGCCAACCGGCTTCAGCGGTGCCGGCGAGTCCGTCGTCGCGGCGACGGTCCACTCGGCGAACGCGTCGTCGCCGGAACCGAGGGTGTCGTAATGTCTATTGTCGAAGTTATATACGTTATCCCAAAACACTCCGTCCGTTGATTCGGAAAATACCGCGTCGTCGCACCATATCTTGCCGCCGGCGCCGGGTTTGTAGTCGGGTTTCGCGTCCGGCCAGTCGGACTGCAGGCTGTCGAAGTATATCCCGACCTTGGCGTAGTCTATGTCCTGGGGCCCGTAGTCGTCCCGGAAGCACAGGCGCCACCCGCTGTTCCGGACGAGGTAACCCTGGTCCTGGCGCATCGTGTACCAGTTCTCTTGTTTACCTTCGTGTAGTATCCATTCGTCGATCCGATCGGGCAAACCCGGTTCGTAGTACGACCCCTCTATGCCCTGGGTAGTATTGATCTTGGAGTCGTGGTCGTCGTACCGAACGGGGTTCTTCGTCTGCCATACGGGCCACCGTTCGTGGATTTCGTGGTCCTGGTCGTCGAAGAGGTTGAGCCGGACCCACACGCCGGCCCGCCAGAAGTGCTGCTTGTTGTCCACCATGTTGTAACTCACCATAAACTCCGGCCGCCCGGAACTGTGCCCGATAGTATCGAAGGCCGGGTACGGGTCCTCCGGCGTACCGTGGGGGGCGTAGTAATCCCCGCCGCCCCTCGGGAAGTCGTCGCGGTCGTCCTCTGTGCCCCGCAGCACGACGCCGGTTAGCGCCTCGTGGGCGAGGTCCTCTATGAACCACTTCAGCTCGCCGTCGTCGGTGTACTCGTCTTTCATATTGGTTTTAAAGTCCCACGGGTTGACTACCAGGTTCGGGCAGTCGGTTAAAAGCCACCGGCAGGAGTCGGTACCGACGTTGTTATAACTGTTGCCGTAGTCGTATCCGTACCGATACGGCATTTCATCCGACGGTTCGTCCCACGCCGATTCGCCGCCGTACCATAGCGAGAAGTGAGTCCAGAGGAAGTGGTCGTCGAAAATGAGCACCCTGGGGACGACGCCGGGTTGGTACTGGGCGGCCTTCTCCATTATCTTATCGTAGTAGAACTGTATCAGGTTGCCGTAGAGGACGCCGCAGGGCGTAACCGACGTCCCGTCGAAGACGTAACCGAGCGCGTCGTAACAAAGGGGGCACGTGTGCATCTGCTGTATCTCGGTGTGGGCCATGTGGAAGTAATCGACGGGCGCCAGGTTCTCGAAGATATCCTCGATCGTATCCTCTACGTCGTCTCGAACGTTCTGGTCGACGAAACAGTAGCCGTAGTGTTTCCTTTTGTAGTTGTGAACGTAAGTGTAGTAGACGCGGAAGTCGGTATAGAAGGTATCGGTTCGTTTAATCCGTAGATTATACCTCGCGTCAGCGTCGCTAGGGTCGGAATAAAAACCGTCGTCGTCGCCTTCCAGGTAATACTCCCGGTTGCCGTAGTCGAAATCCAGATTAACGTATTCGTATTCGTATTTGTATGACGGCGGCGGGATGGGGGAGTTGACGTTTCTACCCACCAGGACGTCCCACTCTTCCGTATTAACGTTATACCCTTCGACTTTGAAGAAACTGGGTGTCGTCCAGCCCGGGACCATTTTTTTGACTACGAACGGACGCCTTTGTTCGGTGCGAATGGTAGGCGCGCCGACGACGTACCAATCGTCGTCGTCAAGCGTGAACTCTTCCGGCGGTTGGGGCAATTTTACGTGAGCGCCTTCTTCACCGCCGCCCACGTAGAGCCCTTCCACGTCGTCCGGATAATGGTTAAGGAGGCGCCCGGACTCGTTAGCCGGCCCGAAATAAGGTATCGGCTCTATGAAGTTTTTCCGGCACTCGTCGAAAACCCATTCGAACGCGTCGGCGTTAGAAACTTTACCGCCGGAAACAGGGAAAGGATGCTCGCCTTCGGGCTCGTCGGAAAAAGACCCGTCGATATCGGTCATATCGCTGTTGAAGACCACGGCGTTTATCTTCATGCTGCCGAGGAACTTGAACCACCTCACATACATATCGTAGTCGGACAAATCGAGTTCGCCGGGGTCGTAATTTATACCCTGTAATATCGGGAAGATGCCGGCCATCGCGCCGCGGAACCGTTCGTCCGGCCAGTCGTATACGCGCCCGCAGGGTACGTAAGCCACCCGGTCGTCGTCGTGCTCGGGGTAGTACTTCCTGTTCGGCACCTCTTTCAGGTAATGGAGCAGCGTCTGGGTCCCGTAGAAAGCGCCGTTGGGCTCCTCGGCCGCGATGACGATGAGGTCCCGGTCGACGAACATCTCGTAGCCCTCGTCGTTGGACGTAACGTGGCCGCTCACGCCGCCCAGCTCGTCGATAAGGCCGTCAAAGACCTCGTCGCCCATATCGGCGTCGCCGATAATGATCGCCGGGCGCGTCCAGGACGAGGTCAAACTGTAAACTCCCAGCGGCCCTATGTCAAACTCGGTTTCCAAGTCGTCCGAGAGACGACCGCAAATTGATTGCCACTTCCCGGGCGGCCAAGACGCCAAATACGTATGGTATATCTTCCAGGCCCCCGGGCCGGTCGCCTTAATAGGTTCGGTATCGAAACCCAGGTCCACGACGGCCTGGGGCTGTGGGATAACAGTTACCGGGTTGACGTCCTGGCGTTCGGAAACTTTCTCTATAAAGACGTCGTCGAAATAGGCCGTATTACCGTCGTTCTCCAGAGAAAGGGTGACCTCGGCGTTATACGAATCGGAAACGCCTAGAGTTTCAGGTTGTACG
>CBDUXC010000216.1:0-4459 GCA_965371065.1 uncultured bacterium | reverse complement strand
CGCCGGCGACCGTCTCGGCGCCGCCCTTTACCACCAGCTCCGTCGGGTCGAAGTCGCTGCCCAGGACCAGCGCTACGCCCGCTTTCCCGCCGACGGAACCTTCGGACACGTTCTCGGACGCGACGCCGAAAAGCTCCGCGACCGCTTCTGCGCTTTCCCGGTACTCGTCGTCGGCGTAGAGTACCTCGGTCTTCGCCCGACCGTATTCGGCTTTCCCGGTCTCCGGGTCGACGTAGTTGGCGGTCCGTACGCTCTCGTACCCGGCTTCGGTCAGGACGTCGGCGGCGGAGCCGGCCAGGCCCTCGACGCCGCAGGCGTTGTAGACGGCGACGCGGACGTTCGCCGCGGCGCCGCCTTTTTCGCCGCTTTCCCCTTCGACCTCGCCGACCGGTACGGCTTCGCCGACCGGTTGCTCCGGTTCGCCTTCACCGCAACCGAAGATAGCCGCCGCCAACGCCGCGAAAACGGCGAGAGCCGTTAGAGACTTGATTACCCTATCGCCCATTTACGCCTTACGTCCTCCGAACGCAACGTAAACACGCCGCCGGCGGTTTCGCCGTCGGTTTGCGTACACGGTTTATACTTTTAAGGCCGGCTTCTTAGTCCAGGTAGATGTCGCTCTCGAAGAAAGCCCGGGCCCAGCCTATATTGCCTTCGGGCGTCCTTACCTTGTACCAGTCGCCGTCCGGGTCCTCCATCTTCTCGACGACCTCGAGCTTGGTCCCTCGTTCAAGTACCTCCACCACGCTGGCGTCAAGGTTCGGCGCGTCGCGCAGGCGCAGGCCGGCCGGCAGCACCGTTACGGTCTCGATATACTCCTCTTCCTCTATCGTGGCCGTAAATTCGCCGGAACGTTTCGAGTAAACCGGGACCGGTTCGAAGCCGCTCGCGTCGACGAGTATCGTCCGGATGAGTCCCGCGTCGAACATCTTCGGGTCCACCAACTCGTAGATGCCCTCTTTACCCTCTTTCTCCTCATAGTGGCGCGGTATGTTCACATAACCGTATATCTTGAGCGTCCCGGTGAGGTGCCCTAGCTCCTGGTATATCGGGAAGTGAATAGCGGCGGTCATATCGTCGGGCCTTTCGCCGTGGATCCGGTAGTTGTCGGTGAACCCGCCGCGGTAGTACTTGATGCGGTTGAATATCTGGGGGTCGCTGTCGTGTTCGATGGCCGCGTTCAGGAGCGCGACGTAGCTCTGGTGTTCAAAGTCCATCGCCTGGATGACATCGTCGTCGGCGTCCAGGAACTCCATCTTGGTGATGACCAGGCCGATCCACAGGTCCGCGCCCTCGCGTTCGATAATACCGAGGGATTCGAGAGCTGAATCCCAGTCCATCGTAAAGTGGGTCTCGACGTCCAGGACGTCGTTCTCCTGGACCAGCGGCTTCGCTTCGATTATCAGGAAGTCGGTATAGAGCCCTTCGGCGGGGCCTTCAACCTCCTCTTCCTCTTCTCCCTTCTTGCAGCCTACGGCTGAAAGGGCGAAAACCAAAGCCGCCGCGAAAACGATAACCCACGCGGCCGTACCCCAATGACTCCTCATCTTTGAATCTCCTCCTTAAAGTTCAAACCTGCGCTAAGATTCGTCCATATAACCTTTGAACAGCCATTCTTCCATGCGGACGTTCGGGTGCCCGGTCATTCTTTCGATAAGCAGATGATACAGGTCGTCGTAATAGTAGCCGTAATCGCCGGCGCCCAGATCGCCGGCCTGGTAGTATCGCTCGGCCCGGTTATACTGTTTGGACGCGCCCGCACTGTCGCCGGCCTTCTCCAGCGCGATTCCGGCCAGATAGTACGCGATAAAGCCGACGCGTTTGTCGTCGTTGGCCTTCGCGACCCGGTCGCAATACGCGTCGAAGTCCCGGTTCTCGCCCAGGCGCGTCTGAATACGCATAACGCGCCAGAGAGCCCGCCCGGGGATATGCATATACATGTACCCGGTGTTCCAGCCGCTCGCGGTGGCGTAGTCGTACCCGTAGATGTAGGCGCCGGGGTATTCTTCGATTATCCGCTCGTACAGGATAACGGCTTCGCTGCTGTTCCCGCCGCGCTCCAGCGCTTCGCCGTAGTTGAGAAGGAAGTACGCCGGCGCGAAGTCGTACGAGCACTTCGACGGAAGAAGAGCGCCTAAGGTCTCCAGACACCCTCGCGTTACCTTCCCGGCCTCGTACATCGCGATCAAGTTCCGGACCAGGAGCGCGTCGAAGTACGCGGGTCTGATGTTTTCGGTGGAGATGCCGCTCTCCGAGTCGGCGATAGCCCGGGCGAAGTACCCGGCGGCCTTGTCCGGTTCGGACCGGACGTAGCTGAGCCCGAGACCGACCCGGGCCAGCGTGGCCGCGTCGTACCCGCGGTCGTCGAACCGGGCGTTGTTATCGTAGTTCGGGTCGTAGATTTTTAGGACCGTCCTGGTTAGTACGTCGCCGTGGGCCAGGGCCGCTTCGTAGTGCGCCCGGGCCGTATCGGTGTCGCCCTTCAGGAAGTACGCGTACCCGAGGAGCAGTTCGGCGGCGGGCGCGAAAGCGAAGTACGGCTCGTCGGACGTGGACGACCAAGAAAGGCCGGTACGGTAAAAATACGCGTCCGGGAACCGGGCCGCCGCCGCGGCCAGCACACGTATCGCGGCGTCCGGGTCGCCGTACTCGACCGCCGCGGCCCCGAACTCGTACGCCTCGCCGGGGTGGAGCAGTCCGACCAGGGCGCCGAAGACCCAGCCGGTCGCGCCGGCCGCGGTTCGCACCTCGTACCAGTAATCGGGATAGTCGAAACCTTCGACCTTTTCGGTCTCTTTCGTGCGCGCGAGTACCGTCAAGACATCGCCGCCGGACGCGGTCCCGACGGCTTTCGCGTCGGTGGACGGAAGCTCCCTGACGTTGACCTTGCCGCCGGCGACGGCGCCTTCCAGCGGTTGTATCTCGAGCCTGGTGCCGGCCTTGAAGTACTTGTAGTCATAATGTTCGTATGAACAGATGCGGTCGACGTAGTACCAGTCGGCGGTGGTGCCGCGGGCTTCGTACGGGTGTACGATCACCGTATCGCCGGCGTAGAGGAAGACCTTCTCTTGCGCCGAAGTGGTCGCGTACGCCGGCGCGTCGTCGGCGAGAGCCACTGCCAGCTTGAGCTCGACCTTGTTTACCTTTATAGCGTGGGAACTCGCGGCGGCCAGGATGGATACCGCCGAAACGATAAAAACCGCAGAACGGGGCATGGGGACCTCCCCTAGGGAATATTAGAATCTATACCGTTACTTGCGATTTTAACAGGGGACGAGGCGCTGTTCAACGGTTTTTTACCCGCCCGGTACTGCACGGCAGAATACCCTTGAAACCGGCTTTGTTTATAAGTAACATATATCACGGCTCGTATCCCGAACCCTGACGCTCTAGTATTTTATAGGAGGACCGGAATGAAAGCTGCGTTGATTTTTTTGTTAACGGTTATGACTTGCGTGTCGGCGTTTCCCATAGAGGTCGAGGACCCGCCGTTCGAAGCGACGCTGGGCGCCTCCTACAACGGGACCGGCGGGAACACGAGCACTCACAGCCTCGGCGTCGACGGCTCCGCGGTCCACCGATTCTCCAGGGTCCACGTGGATTGGGGCGGCGACTATCTGACGGCCAGATCGGAAGGCGATACTACGGCCGAGAGCATGGGCGCGTTCAGCGGCGTAAAAATCTTCGTGATGGGCAGCCGCCTGTATGCCCTGCACCGTGGGAAGTGGGAGCGCAACACCTTCGCCGGGTTGGAGTACCGCATATCGAACCTCGGCGGCATAGGGGCCGTCGTCGCGAAGAGCGAGGCGCTCACCCTGAACGTGGAAGCGGGCGTCAATTATATACATGAAAAATACCCGGAGACCGCGGCTCCGGATTCGGAAAGTTTCCCGTCGTTCCATGCCGGCGCCGAGTACGTTATCGGTCTCCACGAGATAGCCGAAGTGACGGCCTACTTCGGGTACGATATGAGTATGAAGAACGCCGAGGACCAACTCCTCGGCGCCAGCGGCGGCGTGAGCGTCTTCGTGGTCGACTGGCTGGCGGTCGGCGCGTCCGAGGCGGTAAACTGGGACAACACGCCCCAACCGGGCTACGAAAAGTACGACATTACGAGCAAGCTGGGCGTTACGCTACGGTATCAGTAGGGGAGGGGACGATATCCGCCGGGCTTACGGGTTGAAAGGCCGCGGGTTAGGTTCGTTACAGGGACGCCGGTTTCGGCCGGGGGGCCGCCGTTTAAGTCGTAGTGGTTATACCAACCCTCCTCACGAGCCATCCATCGAATAGTTGGCTAACCCCGTCGCAGTCGTTAGAAATAAACACGTTTTCAGTTTGAATCCCTACGTCGACTAGTACCCAGGTCTTAGCGGGTAAGGGACCAGGAATGGCAATCGTCCGGGAAATATCAAAAGCCGTAGGATACGCGTCGTAGGTCTTATAAGCGGGGACTTGGGTT